>JBJTXX010000073.1:0-4976 GCA_046082485.1 Actinomycetota bacterium | reverse complement strand
GACACGTAGTCGAGGCCCACGCGGTAGAAGAGGTCGATCGACTCGGGGTCGCCGCCGTGCTCGCCGCACACGCCGAGCTTCAGGCCCTTGCGCGCAGCACGGCCCTTGCGGGAGGCGTCCTTCACGAGGGCGCCGACGCCGTCGCGGTCGATGGTCTCGAAAGGGTTGCGCTTCAGTAGACCCTGCTCGAGGTAGGCGGGCATCATCCGGCTCTCCACGTCGTCGCGGCTGAAGCCGAACGTCATCTGGGTGAGGTCGTTGGTGCCGAAGCTGAAGAAGTCGGCTTCCTCGGCGATCTCGTCGGCACGCACCGCGGCGCGAGGCGTCTCGATCATGGTGCCGATGGTGATGTGCGGCGGGTTCTTCATGCCCTTGGTGGCGGCGTCGACCTCGGCCTGCACCCAGCCGCGGGCCAGACCCAGTTCCTCACGGGTGACCGTAAGGGGGATCATCACCTCGACGATGGGGTTCTTGCCCTTCGTGCGCAGCGCTGCGGCAGCCTTCAGCAGGGCACGCACCTGCATGCCGTACAGGCCGGGCTTCACCACACCGAGGCGCACGCCACGGGTGCCGATCATCGGGTTGTGCTCGGCCCATTCCTCGGCGGCCTTCAGTTCGGCCTGCTCGCGCTTGCTGAGCTTGCCCTCCTTGGCCTGCTTGATCTTCAGTTCCTCCACCGAGGGCAGGAACTCGTGCAGCGGCGGGTCGAGCAGTCGCACCGTCACCGGCAGGCCGTCCATCGCCAGCAGGATCTCCTCGAAGTCGATCTGCTGCACACGGCCGAGCTCCTCGAGCGCCTTCTTCTCGTCGGCCTCCGTCTTGGCGAGGATCATCTCACGCACGACGGGCAGACGGTCGGGGGCGAGGAACATGTGCTCGGTGCGGCACAGGCCGATGCCCTCGGCGCCCAGCTCGCGGGCCTTGGTGGAATCCTCACCGGTGTCCGCGTTGGCACGCACGGCCAGCTTGCCCTTGCGCACCTGGTCGGCCCACTTGAGGATCACGTTGAACTCGGCGGGCGGCTCCGCGGCAGCGAGCTTCATCTCGCCCACCACGACCTCGCCGGTAGTGCCGTCGAGGCTGATCGTGTCGCCTTCCTTCACCACGACGTCGCCGACCGAGAACTGCTTGCCCTCGATCTTGATCGCCTCTGCACCCACCACGGCGGGCGTTCCCCAGCCACGGGCCACCACGGCGGCGTGGCTGACCAGGCCACCGCGGGCGGTGAGGATGCCCTCGCTCACCATCATGCCGTGCACGTCCTCGGGGCTGGTCTCGTTGCGGACCAGGATGACCTTCTCGCCGCGCAGCGACGCGGCATCAGCGTCGTCAGCGGTGAAGTAGACGCGGCCCACGGCGGCGCCGGGCGAGGCCGCCAGACCCTTGGCCAGCACCTTGCCCTTGCCAGCGAACTGCGGGTGCAGCACCTGGTCGAGGTGCTCACCAGTGACCCGCATGATCGCCTCTTCCCGGCTGATCTTCCAGCGGCGGGTGCCCTTGCCCGAGCCCTTCGTCATGTCGACGGCCATGCGCAGGGCTGCGGCACCGGTGCGCTTGCCGACGCGGGTCTGCAGCATCCACAACTTGCCCTGCTCGATGGTGAACTCGGTGTCGCACATGTCCTGGTAGTGCGCCTCGAGCCGGTCGAAGATCTCGAGCAGTTCCTTGTGGATCACCGGGAAGTGCAACTTCATGTGGTCGAGGTCCTCGGTGTTGCGGATACCCGCCACGACGTCCTCGCCCTGCGCGTTCACCAGGAAGTCGCCGTACGGCTTGTTCTCGCCGGTGGCGGCGTTGCGGGTGAAGCCCACGCCGGTGCCCGAGTTGTCGTCGCGGTTGCCGAACACCATTGCCTGCACGTTCACGGCGGTGCCGAGGTCGTGGCTGATGCGCTCGCGCACGCGGTAGGCGATGGCGCGGGCGCCGTTCCAGCTGCGGAACACGGCCTCGACCGCACCGCGCAACTGCTCACGCGGCTTCTGCGGGAACGGCTTCTTGGTGGCCTTCTTCACCACGGCCTGGTACTGCTTGCAGAGTTCCTTGAGGGCCTTGGCGCTGAGGTCGCTGTCGCTCTTCACGCCCGCCTTGTGCTTGGCCGCCTCGAGCGGGTGCTCGAACAGCTCGCCGTCGACGCCCAGCACGATGCGGCCGTACATCGAGATGAAGCGGCGGTAGCTGTCGTACGCGAAGCGCTCGTCGTTGGTGACGTGCGCCAGACCCCTGACGCTCTCGTCGTTCAGGCCGAGGTTGAGGACGGTGTCCATCATGCCCGGCATCGAGAACTTGGCACCCGAGCGCACCGACACCAGCAGCGGGTCGAACGGGTCGCCCAACTTGCGGCCCATCTTCTTCTCGAGTGCGAACACCTGCTCGGCGATCTCCTCGTCGAGACCCTGCGGCCAGCCGCCCTTCATGTAGGCCCGGCACGCATCGGTGCTGATGGTGAAGCCCGGGGGCACCGGCAGCTTCAGCACGCTGGTCATCTCGGCGAGGTTGGCGCCCTTTCCACCCAGGAGGTCCTTGTACTCCATCGGGGGACGGCGGTGCTTGTGGTCGAAGGCGTAGACGTATGACACGAACATCGAGTCTACGCCGCGCAGGCCGAACCGACCCGGGAAATGCCACCGTAGGCTGGGCCTATGCCGACCAATGCCGCGCGGTTCCAGCTGTTCGGCTTCCCCGTGCAGGTGCGCGCCGGCTTCTTCATGTTCATGGCCCTCGTGGTGCTGCTGCAGGGGCCCGAGTTCGGGGTGCCCTTCGCCGCGTTGATGGCCATCTTCACCCTGTTGCACGAGCTCGGCCACGCGGTCGCCGCCCGGCGCACCGGGGCGAACGCAAGCATCTCGCTCGACTTCATGGCGGGCTACGCGTCGTTCACTCCGGTGCGGCCCCTCACCCCCTGGGAGCGCATCGGCATCTCGTTCGCCGGCCCCGGAGTGCAGGTCGCCGTCGGCGCCGTGGTCTACCTGCTGGTGCGGGGTGGCGTGCACTGGCCCGAGGCCGGCCATCCGCTGCACCAGGCGGCGTTCTGGGCCGGTCCGGTGATCGGGTTGTTCAACCTCATCCCCATCATCCCGTTCGACGGCGGCCACATCGCCGAGTCACTGCTCGAGATGGTCGTCCCGCGATCCGCACGGCGGATCATGGAGGTGGTCAGCCTTGCGGTGTCGGGTGCCGCAGTGGTGCTGCTGGCGTTGAACCCGCGACTGACCGGTCTCGCCGTGTTCGCCGCGATCCCACTGCTGTCGGTGCTCGCCTCCATCTCGGCACGTCGGAACGCGGCACGCCGCGACACGACCCGCACCGCCCTGAGCAGGTCCGAGGCATTGGCGTGGGCCGGGGGTGGTGTGTCGTTCCCGACGGGCACGGTGCCGTCGCCGTGGTTCCGGGCGTGGCAGCAACTGCAGGCCGGTGATGCGCTCGCAGCGCGGCACGTGCTGCTGCTCGACCTCGCGGAGACCGAACCGGTGAACTGGTGGCCGCCCGATGCAGCACCGCTGGAGGCCCTGCGCGCCGTGGCCGAACAGCTGCCCGAGCCACTGCCCCATGGCCGCGCCTACAGCAGCTACGTGCTCGCCGGGGTGCTGCTGCGCCTCGGCCGACACGACCGGGCGGGGCGCTATGCGGCAGAGGCCTACCAACGCCACGGCGAGGCCTCGCTGGCCCTGCAGGTCGCCGCCGCGGCGGATGCGCTCGGGCAGACCGAGACCGCAGCCCGTTGGCGCGAGGCCACTCAGTCCGACAATGCCCTGCGCGGCACGTAGGCCAGCACCACGCCGGCGTGCTCGCTGGTGACGGTGGCACCCAACGCTGCGGCCTCGCCGGCGGTCATGCGCCGCAACGCCCGGGGTGCGGTGGCGGCACGGCTGTCCATGCGCTCGACCAGTTCCTGCCCCGGGTAGCACCCCTTGCGGAAGTTCACCGCGACGTCGGTGATGCCGGTCTCCGCGGGGATGGTCTCGCCGGGGATGATCTCCGCGCCCATCGCCGGCCACGCTGCATCGATGCGCGCTGCCAACAGTTCGTCGGCGCTTCCCTGTCGGGTTCCCGACGGCGGCTGCGGGTTCGGGCCCAAGACGTCGCTGCCCGACCCCCACGACGGCAGCGCCACTTCCAGCGAGCCGCCGCGCACCGCGATGCACTGCCACGGCACCGTCTCGATGTCGGCCTTGACGCGGATCTTGAACCGTTGCAGCCGCGCCACCATCGCGTCGCCGAACCCGGCGTCGGTGTCGAGCACGAACTCGTCGTCGGCCGTGCGCCACACCCGCAGCAACACGTCGACCCGGCCGGTGGGCTGCAGCAGGAACGACCACGCACTGTCACCCACGGCCAGCGGACGGATGTCCTGACTGAGTTGGGACTGCAGGTAGGTGGCCGCGTCGGGGCCCACCACCCTCACGACGTCTCGCTGCTGCTGGCACCAGAACATGGGCACAGTGTCGCAGCACCTCGCCGACATGGCACACTGCAGCCATGCAGAACGACGTGGCCGCACGCCGCGCTGGCGATGGCATCCAGACCCTGTTGCGGCGCCTCGCCTCACTGGCGGGCGGGCTCGCCGTGGTTGCCGCAGGCGTCGGTGCGGCCACCTTCGCCACCGGCCTGTGGGTGTTCCGCAACGGCGTGGCGTGGTGGGTGTTCGGAGGCCTGCTGTGCGCTGCCCCGGCCGTGGCGGCCACGGTGGGCTGGGCAGCGGTGAAACTCGCGGCACGTCTGGCCCCGCGACTGCTCGACGACATCACCAGTTTCATCCGCACCCCGTCTCAGGCGTCGCGGGTGCTCATCGACCACGACAGCCGCGAGACCGTCACGATCACCGCCCGTCGGTTCGGTTCGCTGCGTCACGACCTCGCCGAGCGACGGGCCGAACTGCCGGCGCTCTGGATGGGCGTGCGGGCCATCACCCTCGTTCCCGCCACGGCAGCGCTCGCGCTCGTCGGCACCGTCGTGGTCGGCGGTTTCGGCGCAGTGCT
>JBJTXX010000072.1:0-2891 GCA_046082485.1 Actinomycetota bacterium | reverse complement strand
CGCCACCTCTGGATGCACTTCACCCGGTTGGGCTCGTTCGCGCCCGACGAGGTGCCGGTGATCGCACGCGGCGAGGGGTGCTACGTGTACGACCAGCACGGCAAGCGCTATCTCGACGGTCTGTCGGGACTGTTCACGGTGCAGGTTGGCCACGGCCGCGCCGAACTGGCCGAGGCCGCCGCCCGCCAGGCCGAGACACTCGCCTACTTCCCGGTCTGGTCGTTCGCCCACGAACCCGCCATCACCCTCGCCACGCGCCTGGCGGAGTTGGCACCCGGCGACCTGAACCGAGTGTTCTTCACACCCACCGGCGGCGACGCCGTCGAGACGGCCATCAAGCTCTCGCGCCAGTACTTCAAGCTGCGCGGCCAGCCACAGCGCACCAAGGTCATCAGCCGCTACCTCTCCTATCACGGAACCTCGCTGGGAGCCCTCAGCCTCACCGGCGTGCCGGCCATCAAGACCCCGTTCGAGCCGCTGATGCCCGGGGCCATCAAGGTGCAGACGCCGTACCGCTATCGATGCCACGACTGTGGTCACCTCGAGGCGTGCTCACTGCGCTGCGCCGACGATCTGGCCCTGCGGCTCGAGATGGAGGGGCCCGACACCGTGGCCGCGGTGTTCATGGAACCGGTGCAGAACACGGGTGGGGCATTCACGCCTCCCGAGGGCTACTTCCAAAGGGTGCGCGAGATCTGCGACGAGTACGGCGTGCTGCTGGTGAGCGACGAGGTCATCGCCGCCTTCGGCCGCTACGGCCACATGTTCGGCAGCCAGCGCTACGGCTATCAGCCCGACATGATCACGTTCGCCAAGGGCGTCACCAGCGGCTACTCGCCGCTGGGTGGCGTGATGATCAGCGACCGCATCGCCGAACCGTTCCTCGCCGACACGACCGCGTTCCTGCAGGGCCAGACGTTCGGTGCCCACCCCGTGGGCTGCGCCGTGGCCAACGCCAACCTCGACATCTTCGAGCGTGAGGACGTGTGCGGTCACGTGCTGGCCAACGAGGGGCGGTTCAAGGCGTTGATCGACGGCCTGCGCGACATCCCGCTGGTCGGTGATGTGCGCGGTGCTGGCTACTTCCTCGCCATCGAGTTGGTTCCCGATCAGGCATCGAAGGGCTTCTTCACGCCCGGGCAGAGCGAGTGGCTGCTGCGCGACTTCCTGTCACCGCGCCTGTACGACTCCGGCCTGATCTGCCGGGCCGACGACCGGGCGGAGCCGGTCATCACGCTGTCGCCCCCGCTGATCGCCGGCGACGAGGAGTTCGACTTCATCGAGGCCACGCTGCGCCGTGTGCTCACCGACGCCAGCCACGAGTTCGCCCGACGGGAGGCCCGGTGAACGGGGCCGCACTCGACGACACCGACCGGGCGATCATCGAACTACTGCAGGGCGACGGCCGCATGCCGTTCACCCGGGTCGCCGCCGAGGTGGGCCTGACCGAGGGCGCCATCCGCCAACGGGTGCAGCGTCTCACCGACGCGGGCGTCATGCAGATCGTCGCCGTCACCGACCCGATGTCGCTGGGCGTGCGCCGCGTCGCGATGGTGGGCGCACGCGTGCGGGGTGACGCCGCCGCGACGGCATCGGCGCTCGCCGTACTCGAGGAGGTCGAGTACCTGGTGGCCACGACGGGCCGCTTCGACCTGATGTTCGAGGTGGTCGCCGCCGACGACGCCGACCTGATGGCGCTGCTCTCCCGGTTGCGGAGTCGTGACGACATCGTGGAACTGGAGGCCTTCACCTGCCTGCGGTTGTTCAAGCAGACCTTCAGCTGGGGTGCGCGATGATCGATGACATGACCTCCCCCACCATCCACGTGCTGCCCGAGGTGGCCGACGCGCTCGCATCGCACCGGCCGGTCGTCGCGCTCGAGAGCACCATCATCAGCCACGGCGTGCCGTACCCGCAGAACGTCGAGATGGCCACCGAGGTGGAGGGAATCGTGCGCGCGTCGGGAGCGGTTCCCGCCACGATCGCCGTCATCGACGGCCGTTGCTGCGTCGGTCTGTCGCCCGAGCACCTGCAGCAGCTGGCCACCCAGCCCGGCGTGCACAAGGCCACCACGCGGGACCTGCCGTGGCTGATGGCCACCGGCGCAACGGGCGCCACCACGGTGGCTGCGACCATGCGCCTCGCCGCCCTGGCCGGCATCCGCGTCTTCGCCACCGGCGGCATCGGTGGCGTGCACCGCGGCGCTGCCACGTCGTTCGACATCTCGGCCGACCTCACCGAACTGGGCATCACCCCGGTGGCCGTGGTGTCGGCGGGCGTGAAGAGCATCCTCGACATCCGCGCCACCCTCGAGCGGCTCGAAAAAGCTTACGTCTTTCATTATTCAGTTGTTTGTAATTCGACTGAGTTTAACATTCTTTCGGCTATTTGCTGTCCGTATTTATCTTCTTCTCGGTGCATTACTAATAGGGTTTGTAATCCGCCATTTTGACTAAAAAGCAACAACTCATAATACATTTTGGTTGATTTTCCTTTTAATTTATTTAAAATAGTCATCGTTCCGTAAGCTTTTTTGCCCGAAATACCTTTTTGCGTATCAAAATCCTCTGTTTTTACAATCATGTTTTGTGCGCCCTGACTTTCCATAATTTTCAGAAATTCTTCAGCGGTTTTGTCTAAATCCATTTGAGTTTCCTGCTTATAGGTAATTGTGGAAACGGTAATGTAAAAATCATCCATGATACTTCCGTATGCAAAAAGCTGCATGTCTTTAATGAGAGCCGCAGCATTTTGAGGCATCATTTTGGCAGCATCCATCCGTTTTAAAACCTTTGGCGTTTCCACTTTAACCCCTGGATTTCCGTACTCGCTGTATACCCAATTTCCATCCACTAATTCTTTGGTTGGATTGCCGATAATATTGTCTTTTA
>JBJTXX010000071.1:0-467 GCA_046082485.1 Actinomycetota bacterium | reverse complement strand
AGTCGGCGGCGCTCCGGGGCCTGTGGGGCCTCCTGCATCCGCCGGTACTCCTGCATGGCTTCCTTGCGCTGATCGGGAGTCATCCGCTCGAACATCAGGATGCCGTTGAGATGGTCGATCTCGTGCTGGAACACACGGCCCATGAACTCCTCGGCCTCTATCTCGACCTCGTTGCCGTCGAGGTTGACGCCACGCACCAGCACACGGTTGGGGCGAAGGATGTCGACCCAGAGGTCGGGAATGCTGAGGCACCCCTCGGCGTAGACGAACTCCCCGTCGGATTCCACGACCTCGGGGTTCAGGAGGGCCACCGCTTCATCATCGACGTCCCAGACGATGATCTGCTTCTGCACGCCGATCTGGGGTGCCGCGAGCGCACAACCGTTCGAGGTCTCGTACAGCGTGTCGAACATGTCGTCGACGAGGCGCGCCACGCGACCGTCGATGTCGGTGACCTTGGCCGCCTG
>JBJTXX010000070.1:0-1232 GCA_046082485.1 Actinomycetota bacterium | reverse complement strand
AAGACCGCCGACGTCGAGGGCACGCTGCAGCAGATCTACGCCTTGGCCGCTGCCGGCTGCGACATCGTCCGCTGCACGTGCAACGAGACCGAGGCAGCCGAGGGGCTGGCCCAGATCGTGCCGCGGTCACCCATCCCGGTGATCGCCGACATCCACCACCAGTACAAGATGGCGCTGGCCGCGATGGAGGCCGGCGTGCACGGGTTGCGCCTGAACCCCGGCAACATCCGCCGGCCCGAGCACATCAAGGCCGTGGCGGCAGAGGCCAAGGGCCGAGGCGTGCCGATCCGCATCGGCGTGAACGGTGGCTCGCTCGATCCGGCGCTGTACGACAAGCACGGTGGTATCACCCCCGAGGCGATGGTCGAGAGCGCACTGCAAGAGATCGCCTACTTCGAGGAAGTCGACTTCCACGACTACAAGATCAGCGTGAAGGCCAGCAGCGTGCCCCTGATGGTGGAGGCCTACCGCCAACTCAGCGAGGCCACCGACGCGCCGCTGCACCTCGGTGTCACCGAGGCCGGGCCGCCGCCCGCCGGACTGGTGAAGGCAACAGCCGGAATCGCGACCCTGTTGATGGAGGGCATCGGCGACACGATCCGCTACAGCCTGACCGCCGACCCCGTGGAGGAAGCCCGTGCCGGCCGCCAACTGCTCGAGGCGCTCGGGTTGCGCGAGCGGAAGAACGTCGACCTGATCGCCTGCCCGAGCTGCGGCCGGGCGGAGGTCGACGTGATCGACGTGGCCAATCGGGCGATGCAGGCCTTCGGCGACCGCAAGCTGCCGTTGCAGGTGGCGGTGATGGGTTGTGTGGTGAACGGTCCGGGCGAGGCAAGGGAGGCCGACCTCGGGATCGCCGCCGGCAACAAGCGCGGGCACCTGTTCGTCAAGGGCCGCAACGTCGCCGTGGTGCGGGAGGAGGACATGGTCGAGGCGCTGGTGGAGTGGGCCGAGTTCATCCACGAGCACGGCACCGAGGCCGCCATCGCCCGCGCCGACACCACCCTTGCCGAGCGCGAGGCGGCACGCGACCGTGGTGCCCTGCTCGACCAGAAGGGCGCCGACGCGAACCATGCTGGCGAGCGCATCGTCGAGATCCGTCGCACCGTGGGCGACTGAGCCTCAGGCTTCCGACGCCACCCACACGGTGGCGGGGCCAACGAGCACCAACTCGTCGCCGGGGAAGAGGTAGGCAGCCTCGCCGTGGTGCGGGAGGAGGACATGGTCGAGGC
>JBJTXX010000069.1:0-7092 GCA_046082485.1 Actinomycetota bacterium | reverse complement strand
TGGCCCTGTTCGCCCAGGCTCTCGGCGCTGCACGAGGTGCCAGCGCAACCCGCATCGGCAAGGCATTGGCCGCCCTCGGCGCATGACGCACCGAGGTCTCGCTCACCTTCGTCGTGCGCCCGTAGAGTCGCACGCATGTCCGACTACGCCGCACGGTTCCCCTCGCTGTCGTTCGACACCCCGGCCGACGGCGTGTTGCGCATCACCCTCGACGCTCCGGGGCTGAACTCGGTCTCGCCTGAGTGCCACGCACACCTCGCCGACGTCTGGCTGCAGGTCGACCGCGACCCTGAGGTCCGCGTTGCCGTCATCCAGGGCGCCGGAAAGGCATTCAGCGCCGGCGGCAGCTTCGAGCTGCTCGAGCAACTCACCACTGATCCCGCCGCACGCCTGCGGGCGATGCGCGAGGCCCGCGACATCGTCAGCAACGTGATCAACTGCTCGAAGCCGATCGTGTCGGCGATCCACGGCCCGGCTGTCGGCGCCGGTCTGGTGTGCGCCCTGCTGGCAGATGTCAGCGTCGCCGCACGCACCGCCCGCATCATCGACGGCCACACGCGGCTGGGCGTGGCCGCCGGCGACCACGCTGCGATCTGCTGGCCGCTGCTGTGCGGGATGGCCAAGGCCAAGTACTCCCTGCTCACCTGCGAGACCCTCACGGGCGAGGAAGCCGAGCGCATCGGTCTGGTCAGCCTGGTGGTCGACGACGACGCCGTGCAGGCCAGGGCCCTCGAGGTGGCTGTGCAGTTGGCCGATATGTCGCAGTCGGCAATCCGGTGGACCAAGCACACCCTCAACCACTGGTACCGCGCTGCGGGCCCCATCTTCGACGCCAGTCTGGCGTACGAGTTCTTGGGCTTCGCCGGCCCCGACGCCGCCGAAGGCCTGGCCAGCCACCGCGAGAAGCGCCCGCCCCACTTCACCGGCCCCGCCAGCGAGTAGCGCGAACTGAAGTTCGCGCGAGCCTGTCCCGAGGAACTCAAGTTCGCGGGAGGGGGGTGGAAAACGGATGAAGGGGCGCCGATGGCGCCCCTTCAACGGGTGGAGGTGAGGGGAATTGAACCCCTGGCCTCAACAGTGCGATTGTTGCGCTCTGCCAACTGAGCTACACCCCCGTTGGAGCGCCGAGTGTAGCGGCGCCTCGGCCCGGTTCAGACGGAGTAGTAGCGGTTCTGGTCGGCGTGCTGGCGGTTCAGCTCGTAGGCCCGCAGCTGCGCCAGCTTGTAGCAGTAGGCGCAGGTGGCGATGAACGAGAAGGCGAATGCGTAGACCATCGCACCGGCGTGGGTGGTGGCCGCCAGGAAACCGGAGACGGCGACGGCAACCACCAGCATGAACAGCACGTTCGCCCGACGACGACGCACCAACTCGCGCTGGCTGACACGGTGCAGGTGGGTCTGCCGATGGTGTGCTGCGCCGGCCCCACGATCGAGGGTGGCCGTGTGCAGGTGGTCGGTCGCATGACCGTGCATGCGACGGGCCTGACCGGGTTGGCCATGCGACCTGGTGGCGTGCGGCGCTTGCGTGAGCGGGCGGGCCATCCCGCGCATCGGCACCATCGTGCGGGTGGGCACGGTGCGCTGCAGCGTGGACAGTTGGCGACGGAAGTCGTGCACCGATGAGTTCGGCCGGTTCGCAGTGCGGGAACGCAGCAACGGCGGCACGATCACGGCCGCCCACACGGCGACGACGGCGACGACGACGATGGTTTCCATCGTCAGGCCTGCTTCCGGGTTCTGGACACGAGGGTCGTGGAGATGAGGGTCATGGTGATATCGGCACTTCGCGATCGATGTTCGGGAGGGGTTCACCGCCCGTCACTTCGTTACGGTTTTACTACGTTCGTAACAGCGGGCGCAATGTTATCGGGTCGGCGGTACGTCCCACTCCGGCCGCCGGTTTTCTCCCAGAGGGCCAGTTCGCCGATCGTCATGCCCTTGTCGGCCGACTTGCACATGTCGTAGATGGTGAGCGCCGCCACCGAACAGGCGTGCAGCGCTTCCATCTCCACCCCGGTCCGGTCGACCGTGTCGACCTGCACCTCGATCTCGATGTGGTCGTCGGCAATCTCGAAGTTCACCGACACCGCCCCGATGAGCAAGGGATGGCACAGCGGGATCATGTCGCTCGTACGCTTGGCGGCCTGGATGGCTGCAACCCTCGCCACGGCCAGCACATCGCCCTTCTTCACCTCGCGGTTGACGATCGCCGCCGTGGTGGCCGGCTGCATGAACACCTTGCCCTTGGCCACCGCACGACGGTGCGTGGGTTCCTTCGGGGTCACGTCGACCATGCGTGCATGACCCATCGGGTCGAGGTGCGTGAAGGACAGGTCACTCATCCGTCACGTGACTGTAGTCGCGGGCCACCCCGGCGCGGACTCTCGGCCACCCGAGGGGTTCAGCCGCCGATCTGGCTCATGGTGCGACGCGGCCGCACGAACGTGACCTGGTTGATCTGGTGGCCAGCCCACTTGGTGCCCACGGCGCGCTGGATCTCGGCGGCCAGTTCGTCGTCGGTGGCGCCGTCGCGCATCAGGCGCCGGAAGTCGAACTCGGTGGTGGCGAACAGGCATGTGCGGAACTGGCCATCGGCGGTGAGGCGCACACGGTCGCAGTCCCCGCAGAACGGCTTGGTGACGCTGGGGAGGACGCCCACGGTGCCGGCGCCGTCGAGATAGCGCCAGGTGTTGGCAGGCGCCGCACCGCGCGCCGGCACTTCCTCCAGTGGGAACACCTCGTGGATGGCAGCCACGATCTCGTCCTGCCCCACCACCCTGTCGTTCATCCAGTGGCCGGTGGCGTCGAGCGGCATGAACTCGATGAAGCGCACCTCGACGCCCCGTTCCCGGCCGAATCGGGCGAGTGCGACCACCTCGTCGTCGTTGACGCCCCGCTCCACGACGGCGTTCACCTTCACCGGATGGAACCCGGCCGCCTTCGCTGCCTCGATGCCCTCGAGCACCCGAGGCAGTTCGTCGCGGCGCGTCATCCGCTCGAACTTCTCGCGCTCGAGCGTGTCGAGGCTGATGTTCACCCGCCGCAGACCGGCGTCGCGAAGTTCGTGCGCCAGGTTGGCGAACGTGGCGCCGTTGGTGGTGAGTGCCAGGTCGACCCCCAGCGCGGCCAGCTTGCGCACCAGCACCGGCAGGTGCGCCCTCACGGTGGGCTCGCCGCCGGTGAGGCGGATGCCGTCGACATCGAAGCGCTGCACGAAGATGCGCGCCAGACGTTCGATCTCCTCGAACGTCAACACCTCGCTGCGCGGCAACCACTGCATGCCTTCCTCCGGCATGCAGTAGGTGCAGCGGAAGTTGCAGCGGTCGGTCACCGAGATGCGCAGGTCGCGGATCGTGCGCCCGAAGGGGTCGACGAGGTCCATGGCCGTCAACCTAGCGATAGCAACACGAGTCGTACAGGGGAATCGGCGTCGACACCCTCGCCGTCGGGCACCACGGCGATGGCGTTCGACAGCGAGGTGGCGGCCAACTGGTGGCTGCCCTGCGCACCGACCGGGATGACGTGCACCCGGCCGTCTTCACCGAACGCAGCGAAGACGCGCATCAGGTGGGTCTTGCCGTCGACGGAACGCCGCAACGGCACATCGGCCACCCCGAGCACCTCGGGGCGCTGCGGCACCGGGTGGCCCGCCATGCGGCGCAGCGCCGGCCGGGCGATCATCTCGAAACTGACCAACGAACTGACCGGGTTGCCCGGCAGGCCGAAGACCGGCACCGACGAACCATCGGCCCGCGCCAACAGGCCGAACGCGAACGGCTTGGCAGGCTTGATCGCGATCTGCATCCAGCGCATCTCGGCGATGCGCGACAACACCGCCTTCACGACGTCGTAGTCCCCCATGCTGACGCCGCCGCTGGTGACGATGGCGTCGCATTCCTCGGCGGCGCGACGCAACACCGCCTCGAGCACGGCCTCGTCGTCGCGCACCGTGCCCACCTCGACGACCTCGCACCCGGCATCGGCCACCAGGCCCGTCAGCATCGCCCGATTGCTCTCGCGGATCTGTCCGGGCTGCAGCGGTGAGCCGTCCTCCACCAGTTCGTCACCCGTGCTGAGCACGGCCACCCGAACCCTGCGATGGGCCAGCACGTGCTCGGCGTTGATGCTGGCCAGCACGCCCACCACTGCCGGGCCGAGCACCGCGCCGGGCCGGAACAGTTCCGTGCCGGCAGCCACGTCGTCGCCCACCGGCCGCACCGCCGCACCCGACGGCACGCTGCGTCGCACCAGCACCCTGTTCCCGCCATCGAGGCGCTCGGTGTCCTCCACCATCACGATGGCGTCTGCCCCGGCGGGCACCGGCGCACCCGTCATGATGCGGATGGCCTCGCCCTGCTGCAGCACACGCTCGGTGTGGGCCCCTGCGGCCACCTCACCCACCACCGGCAGTTCCACCGGCGCGTCGGCCACCGACGCCGCCACGACCGCGTACCCGTCGACCGCGCTGTTGGCGAACGGCGGCACGTGCTCGGCCGCCACCACCGCCTCGGCCAGCACCAAACCCTTCGCCTGCCGCGACCGAACCCGAACGGGCGGCAGCGCAGGGCAGTGATCGAGCACGTGCTGGATGGCGTCGTCGAGCGGGATCACGCCCGCCACGGTACCGTGACCTCGATGGCCTCGTACCAGCCGATCCCCCAAGCGCTCGAGCCCGCGGGGCACACCGTGCGCTGGGCCATCTGGGACACCGGCCAACTGGACAGCGTGCACCTCGACACCACCACCCTGCGATGGGAGAACGAAGGGTTCACCGTCAGCGGCGTACTGACGCGGGAACGGGTGGAGTACGTGGTTCGCCTGTCGGCTTCGTGGCAGGTGCGACAGTTCATCCTGTTCCGCGACATGGAGGAACCCGACCTCTGGCTCGCCACCGACGGTGCTGGCCGGTGGGGCGAGATGAACGGCGCCCACCGAACCGAGTTCGACGGCTGCTACGACGTGCTCCTGCTGGGCGCCGCCTTCCCGCTCGCGCTGCCGCTGCGCCGTCTGCCGCTGCTGGAGGGCCACACCGCCGAACTGCCCTTGGTGGTCGTGGACCCCGAGACGCTCGAGGCCCGGGCCGAGGTGCACCGCTACACCCGCCTCGGCACGCACCGCTGGCGCCACGAGGACGGTCTGCGCGCCCGCGACTTCGACGTCGACGAGCATGGACTGGTGCTGGACTACCCCGACACGTTCCGACGGGTGTCGTAGAGGTCGCGCAACTCGACGGCGTCGGGCAGTTTGCGCAACGGCTCGCGCAGGGTCACGAGGTTCATCTGGCCCATGTGTTCGCGAAGCCAGGCCGACACCTCGCGCGGGTGCCGCTGCGCCACTTCGCGCAGCACCCACCCCAACGCCTTGCGAACGAAGAACTCGGTCTCGGGCAGCAGCAGGGCCGCATAGTGGAAGAACCGCTCGAGCTCGCGATCGCGCCGCAACAGCGACCGCATGCCCAACACCGCCGACCGACGCATCCACATGTCGGGGTCGAGCACCCAGCGATCCATCACGGGCAACGTGCCGCGCCGGTCACGCACCGCCAGGTCGGCCACCACGGTTCCGGCGAGCGTGTCGAGCAACGCCCAGGTGCGGCACTCACGCAGGTGTTGCTCGAGCCACGGCAGTCGACCGGCATCCACCGCGCCGGGCACGGCGACCAGCAGCTCGATGGCCGCCAACCGCATCTCGTGCACCGGGCGTCGCCACAGTTCGTCGGCCAGCGCGAACACGTCGTCGCTGGTGAGCACCGGATGCCGGTCCACCAGGCCGCGCACCAGGCGACGCACCGCTGGCACCGACACACCGAGGTGTTCCAACGCGCTCTTCAGGTACTGCTGTTCGGCCTGAGCACGCGAGGGTTCGGCGAAGTCGCCCAGTTGCGCCCAGAGTTGGTCCGCCAGCAGCGGGGCATCCACGTTCAGCGGGCCCGCAGCCAGTCGCGGAAACGGGGCCCGATGTCGGGGTCATCGAGTGCCAGTTCCACCACTGCGGTCAGCCAGCCGAACGGGTTGCCGGTGTCGTAGCGGCGCACCGTGCCCAGCACGCCGTGGAACGGCCCGGCATGCGCCTGCATGCGCAGGGCATCAGTCAACTGGATCTCGCCACCCGAACCCGGCCGCACCTCGGCGATGCGATCGAACACGTCGGGCGTCAGCACGTAACGACCGATGATGATCAGTCCGCTCGGCGCATCGGCAACGGCAGGCTTCTCGACCATCGATGCCACGCGCACCACGCCCTGCTCGTCGAGGCCGCCGACGGGGTCGATCACGCCGTACGCGCTGACCTCGCTGCGTTCGACCTGCTTCAGTCCCACCACGCTGCCGCCGGTGGCGGCGCACACGTCCACCATCTGGGCCAGCAGCGAACTGTCACCCATCAGTTCGTCGGGCAGCAGCACCGCGAAGGGCTCGTCGCCCACGGCCTCGCGGGCGCAACCCACGGCGTGACCCAACCCCAGCGCCTCGTCCTGGTACGCGAACGAGATGCGCACGTCGCGGCCGATGCGCTCGAGCGAATCCGCCATCTGGTCTCGCCCGGTGGAACGAAGTTTCGCGACCACCTCGGGCGACTGCTCGAAGTACGCCTCGATGGCCGGCTTGGCGTGGCTGGTCACCACCACCACATGGTCGATGCCGGCGCCGGCCGCCTCGTCGATGATCATCTGCAGCGCCGGGGTGCTGAGGATGGGCAGCAACTCCTTCGGCACGGCCTTCGTGGCAGGAAGGAACCGGGTGCCCATTCCCGCCGCGGGGATGACCGCCGTCCGTGCTCGCACGCAGCCGATGGTACGACACCGGACCTCGGACGAGACGGTTTCCGGAACCGCCGTTAGCATTGGCACTCGCCCTGTTCGACTGCCAATCCCGTGGAGACACCGGAGCACCAGATGCCCACCTACGTCTACAAGTTCGTCGAGACCGGAGAAACCATCGAGGTGCAGCAGGCCTTCACCGATGCCTCGCTCACCGAGGCCGTGCACCCCGAACGTGGGGTGAGCATGGTGGTCAAGAAGGTGTTCCAGCCCGTGGGCGTCACCTTCAAGGGCGGCGGCTTCTACAAGACCGACAACCGCGGCGGCTCGTCGAAG
>JBJTXX010000068.1:0-5029 GCA_046082485.1 Actinomycetota bacterium | reverse complement strand
CCGGGGCTGCAGTCCAGCAGCGCGGCGACCCACTCGTCGGCGGCGACCGCCGTGATCGTCTGATCGGCCCCGGCGATGGGGCTGCCGACCGCTTGTTGCACCATGCTGAGCACGGTGGTGTTGCGCAGCACGCGGACCTTGCCGAGCTGCTCGACCTGTTGCAGCCTCGCCCCCAGGGTGGGCGGCAGGTACGCGGTGGTCACGCAGTACGGACGGTCGTGGTGCAACCGGCGGAATCGCGTCGACATCACCTGGTCGGTGTCGAGGTGCAGGCGCCCGGCGGCGTTGATGTCGATCACCAACTGCGGTGGCGACAGCACCTCCAGGTCGCTGTCGACAGCCAACGCCAGCAGTTCGTCGATGGAGCCGGACGAGCGGATGTACTTGCCCTGGGCGCTGCTGACGAAGGTGCCCTTGCCCGGCACGCGGTACACCACGCCCTCGGTCACCAGGTCCTGGAACGCGCGTCGCACGGTCTGTCTGCTCACGCCGTGGGCCTCGCACAATTCGGCCTCGGTGGGAAGCGCCACGCCACGCGGGTAGTGGCCAGCGGCGATCTCGTTGCGCAACTGCTGCGTCACCAGACTGTGCGCCGTGGCCTGCTGCCGCGGCAGCGCTCGGGCGGCGCGGGTGTTGGCCATGTCCGTACATTAGGCGTGCGCAGTCGGGGTGACAACCGACGGCAGTCACTCGCCGGGCCTCCGACTGTTGCTGGATAGATTGACCGAGCAAGCAGGCACAGCGGTCGGAGTGCGTACAAATGGGGTGGGCCGTGAACAACTCGGGAATGGCAGTCGATGCTCTGATCGATGGCAGCGACGTGCAGCTGCAGGATCGATTCGACGTCCTCGACCCGGCGACCGGCGAGCGACTTGCCTCGGTCGGCGCCGGCACCGCTGCGACCGTGGACGACGCAGTCACATCGGCGCGCCGTGCCTTCGACGAGGGTCCGTGGCCGCGGATGATGCCCAAGGAACGGGCAAGGCGGCTCCGAGCCGTTGCCGACCGCCTCGTTGCGGAACGTGAGGAGTTCGCGGAACTCGAGAGCCGCGACACGGGAAAGCCGATCTCCCAGGCCCGTACCGATGCGGACGTGGCGGCGAGATACTTCGAGTTCTACGCAGGCGTGGTGGAGGGCGTGCACGGCGACACGATCCCTGCCATCTCCGGCGTTCTCGCGTACACCCTGCGCGAGCCACTCGGGGTCACGGCACACATCGAGCCGTGGAACTACCCCCTGCAGATCGGCTGTCGCACGCTGGCCCCCTCGTTGGTGATGGGCAACTGTGCCGTGCTGAAGCCGGCGGAGGAAGCGCCCTTGTCGTTGCTGCGGCTGGCTCGACTGATGCTGGAGTGCGACGTGCCGCCGGGCGTGCTGAACGTGGTGCCCGGGCTGGGCGAGACGGCGGGCGCTGCGCTTGCGTCGCACCGGGGCATCGACCACCTGTCCTTCACCGGGTCGCTGGAGGTGGGCTCGCTCGTTGCGGCGGCTGCTGCGCGCAACGTGGTGCCGGTGGCCCTGGAACTCGGTGGGAAGTCACCGAACATCGTCTTCGAGGACGCCGACCTGGAACGCGCAGTGCCGATCATCGCTCGCTCCGTGTTGCAGAACGCCGGCCAGACGTGCTCGGCCGGGTCGCGCCTGTTGGTGCACCGTTCGAGTCAAGGGGAAGTGGTGCAGGCGCTGTCGGCTCGACTCGCGAACGCTCGACTTGGTCGTGGGCTCGACGACCCCGACGTCGGGCCGCTGATCTCGGCCCGCCAGGTGGAGCGTGTGGAACGGTTGGTGTCGGAAGGGGCACGCGAGGGCACGGTGCGTTGCGGCGGCAGCAGGGCGATGGTGCCGGGCCTCGAGCACGGCTTCTTCTTCAGCCCCACCGTGGTCGATGACGTGCCGCCCTCCGCGATGATCGCCCGCGACGAGGTGTTCGGGCCGGTGGTCGTGGTGCAGACGTTCGACACGGAGGCCGAGGCCGTTCGGCTGGCCAACGGAACGGACTACGGACTGATCGCCGCGGTCTGGACCCGCGATGTGGGCCGTGCCCATCGCGTGGCAGCGGCGCTGCGGTGCGGCCAGGTGTACGTGAACAGTTACGGCGCCGGCGGCGGTGTGGAACTGCCGTTCGGCGGTGTGAAGCATTCGGGCTACGGGCGGGAGAAGGGCGCCGAGGCGGTGCTGGCGTTCTCGCAGACCAAGACGGTGGCCGTGGCGATCGGCGAATCGTGAGCAACCCATTGAGGATTGCCGTGGCCGGTGGGTCGATGGGCGGTCTCACGGCCGCGTTGCTGCTGCGCGAGCTCGGTCACGACGTCACCGTGTACGAGCGTTCGTCCGTGGAACTGGAACAGCGCGGTGCTGGCATCGGCTTCCTTCCTGACAGTTCGCGCTATCTGGTGCAGCGCGCGGGGCGTTCGATCGAGGAACTCGCAACGGTCACACATGGCATCCGGTATCTCGATCGCAACGACCGGGTGGTGCAGGAGGTGCCCTGCACCTACCACTTCAGTTCGTGGAACACCGTGTACCGCAACCTGCTCGCCGAGTTCGGCCGCGACCGGTATCTGCTGGGCCGCGAGGTGGTCGGCCGCGAGGACGCCGACGATTCGGTCACCGTGCTCTCCGCCGACGGCTCGATCGTGCAGGCGGACCTGTTGGTGGCGGCCGATGGCGTCGGGTCGACCTTCCGGCAGCAGTTGATGCCTGAGGTGCATCACCAGTACGCGGGCTATGTGGCGTGGCGGGGGATGGTGCCCGAGTGCGATCTTCCGCCGCAGGTGGCTGCCGTGTACGACGACTCGATCGTCTACTACGTCTACGCGAACAGCCACATCCTGCTGTACCCCATCCCGGGCCCCGACGGATCGGTGCGGCGTGGCGACCGCTTGGTGAACTTCGTCTGGTATCGCAACTACTCGCCGGGCGACGACCTTCACGACCTGATGGTCGACGTGTCGGGCACCCACCGCGACATCTCGCTGCCGCCCGGCGCGGTGCGCCAGGTGCACGTCGACGAGATGCGCGCCACCGCGGCCGCTCGCCTGCCCGGGGCGATCTCGTCGGTGGTGCTCGCCGTGGAACACCCCTTCCTCCAGGTCGTGTACGACGTGGAGGTGCCGAGGATGGCATTCGGTCGCACCTGTCTGATCGGCGACGCCGGGTTCGTGGCCCGCCCGCACGCGGCGGCCGGAACGGCGAAGGCGGCAGCGAACGCGTGGGCGCTTGCCGAGGTACTGCAACGGCACGACGACGTGCGGTCGGCCCTCGAGCACTGGGAGGTCGACCAGCTCGAGTTGGGTCGTCAGCTGCTGGCCCGCACCCGACGCGTGGGCATGCGTTCCCAGGTCACCGGCGACTGGGACCCGCAGCATCCCGACGTGTTCTTCCGGCTGAGGGAGGATGGGGTGTGAACGTCGCACGCAGAGAACTGGCGGCGCGGATGGCCGAGATCGCCGTCGCCTTCGCCGGGTCGCTCGAGCAGCACCAGCGCGACACGGCACTGTGGCCGTTCGATGACGTCGAGGAACGGTTGCGTTGGTTCTACACGCCGACCGACCACGGCGGGTTGCCGCTGGCGGCGATGCGTCCTCGCCAGCAGCAGTTGGCGCACCGCCTGCTGGCCTGCGGCCTCAGCGAGGCGGGGTATGTCACCGCGGCCACGATCATCGGTCTCGACAACGTGCTCGACAGGGTGGAGGGCTACGTCGCCACGTGGGGTCGTGAGCGCGGCCGCGACCCTGGCCTGTACTACCTGCGCATCTTCGGCGACCCTGCCGGCGACGGGCCCTGGGGCTGGCGGTTCGGGGGCCACCACGTGTCGGTGCAGCATGTGGTGGTCGATGGCGAGGTCGTTGCTTCCACCCCGTGTTTCCTCGGCGCCGACCCTGCGAGCGCACCGCTGCTGGGGCCTCACCTGTTGCGACCGTTGGCGGGCGCAGAGGACCTCGGGCGGGAACTGGTGCGATCGCTCGACGAGACGCAGTTGGCCGGTGCACTACTGGCGCCCGTGGCCCCGGTCGATCTGGTCACTGCGAATCGGGCGGTGTACGGCGCTGGGGCCGGCGACCTGCCGCTGCCGCTGGGTGAGGTGTGGCGAGGCAGGTTCGATGGCGAATTGGGCGAACGGGTCGAGATGATCCAGCGAATGGCCGAATCGGCGGCCGGGTTGACCGTCGAACACCTCGAGGCGGTGCGTCTGACCGCGACACCTCGCGGGTTGTGCGCCTCGGCGTTGAACCCCTCGCAGCGAGAGGTCCTGCGGGCGCTGCTCGATACGTACGTTCGGCGCATCCCCGACGCACTGGCCGACGAGGAGGCATCGAAGTACGTCGGCGACACGGGGCTCGACGGTATGTGGTTCTCGTGGGCGGGTTCGCTGGAGCCGGGCGAGGGGCACTACTACCGCGTCCAGGGCGCGGAACTTCTCGCGGAGTACGACAACACCCAACGTGGAGCGAACCACGTGCACACGGTCTGGCGGAATCCCAGGCTCGACTTCGGGGCCGACGCCTTGCGCCACCACTACGAACACGGCCACCATCGCTCGGCGGGCGACGCGGATCACCACCACTGACCGAGCGGGGTCGAACGAGCGCGTGCGACCTCAGGTCGCGCGCTGCACCGTCACCTCGATGCCCGTCATGTGCGCCTGACTCGACAGCGGTTCGAAGCTGCCGTCTCCGATCGGCAGCAGGGCGTTCGGATTGGCGCCGGGCGATGCGGCGGCGACGCGCATGCGCGGGCTGGCTGCGTGGCCCCATCCGTGAACCATCGACACCACCCCAACCATCAGGTCGTCGTCGGCCTCGACGGTGGTGTGCACGCTGCCGTGCTCGCTGGCCACCGCCACGGCCTCGCCGTCCCTCAGGCCCAGCCGCTGCAGGTCGGCCGGGTTCATCCCCAGCGGGTTCGAGGTGCGGCCGTTGCGCTTCAGCCGCTCGAGGTTCGAGAACCAGGAGTTGTGCATCCATGCGTCGCGCTTCTGCACCAACCGGAGGACGTCGCGCCCTTTTCGACGGGTTTCGTCGAAAA
>JBJTXX010000067.1:0-19516 GCA_046082485.1 Actinomycetota bacterium | reverse complement strand
CTGATCCCAGCGCTCGCAGAAGCGCTCGCAGGCGTCGAACCACCGGTGATCGCGGTACATCTCGCGGGCATCGGGGTCGAGACCCAGGTGGTGCCCGTAGTAGTGCTGCTGGAACAGGCCGTGGTGCTGCACCACCCACGTCACTTCCTCACGCACGTAGGGGCGCAGGATCGATGCGGCGAACTGTGAGTGGTTCTCGGGCGCAAGTGCGTCGCCGATGTCGTGGACGAGAGCGGCGACGATGTACTCCACGTCGGCGCCGTCGTCCTCTGCTCGGCTCGCCGACTGCAGCGAGTGCTCGAGGCGGGTGACCTTGTAGCCGCCCATCCCGCTGCCGAGTTCCTGCAGGGCCGTCATGATGCGGCCCGGCAGGGCATCGATGTACTCGCGTTCGTAGGCGTGCACGATCTGGTAGTCCTCGTAGGTTCCGTCGCGCATCTGGGTAAAGCTGACCTGCGGCATGGGAAGAACACTACGCGCTCGGCGGAACTACGGTTCGCCGTATGGCCGAGCCCGCCGACGACCTCGATCTGATCCGCCAGCACGTGGCTGACCTGTGCGCCCGGTTCGACGACGACTACTGGGCGCACCACGACCGTGACCACCTGTTCCCGTGGGACTTCTACCGCGCCATGGCCGACGGCGGCTGGGTGGGAATCGCGATACCCGAGGAGTTCGGCGGCGGCGGCCGGGGCATCCTGGAAGCCGCGGCGGTGCTGCAGACGGTGGCGGCCTCCGGAGCGGCGATGAACGGCGCCTCGTGCCTGCACATGAGCATCTTCGGCATGCAGCCCGTGGTGCGTCACGGCAGCCCTGAGATGCAGCGGCGGTTCCTGCCCGCCGTTGCCGATGGCAGCCTGCACGTGGCCTTCGGCGTGACCGAACCCGACGCCGGCACCGACACCTCGCGCATCACCACCCGGGCCGAACGACGCGGAGAGCACTACGTGATCAACGGCCGCAAGGTCTGGACCAGCAAGGCGCTCGAGGCCGATCGCATCCTGCTGCTCACGCGCACCACTCCCCTCGCCGAGTGCCGCAGGCCCACCGATGGCATGAGCCTGTTCCTCGTCGACAAGCATTCCCCGGGCGTCGGCGTGCACCCGATCCCGAAGATGGGGCGCAACGCTGTCGCCAGTTGCGAGACGACGTACGACGACGTCGTGGTGCCGGCGACCGACCGCGTGGGCGAGGAGGGGCAGGGCTTCCGCTACCTGCTCGACGGCCTGAACGCAGAGCGGGTGCTGATCGCCGCTGAGGCCATCGGCATCGGCCAGGCGTCGCTGCGGGTCGCCGTGGCCTACGCCAAGGAGCGCGTGGTGTTCGGCCGGCCGATCGGCCAGAACCAGGGCATTGCCTTCCCGCTCGCCGAGGCCCACGCCAAACTGCGGGCGGCACAGTTGATGGTCGACGACGCGGCTCGCCTGGTCGATGCCGGGCTGCCGTGCGGCGAAGAGGCGAACCTCGCCAAGTACCTCGCTGCCGAAGCCGGGTTCTTCGCCGCCGACCGGGCCGTGCAGACCCTCGGCGGGTTCGGCTACGCCAGCGAGTACCACGTCGAGCGCTACTTCCGAGAGGCCCGGTTGATGCGCATCGCCCCCATCAGCCAGGAGTTGGTGCTGTCGTACGTGGCCGAGCACGTGCTGGGCCTGCCCCGCGGCTACTGAGCCCTCAGGCGCCGAGCACCGCCCTCACGTGCCGGTGCACGAAGAACACACCCCGTTCCTCCACCGTGGCCAGCACCCCGTCGGCATCGACCCCCGCATCGTGCGACATCTGCACGGCGGTGCAGATGTCGACGTCCTGCTGGTGCACCAGCCGATGGGCCTCGAGCTGGGCGGTCACCGACTGCGGCGAGGCATCCGGGTGGGCGAACAGTCGCCGGTGCACCACGGTGCGGTTCGGCGCCAACGGCGACATCCACATCGCCAGGCAGGCATCGGGGAACACGTTCAGCATCAGGTGCGGCCAGATGGTGAGGTAACTACCCACGTCGTAGGGCACCGATGTCGGGGCCCTCCCCAACACCTCCCAGCCCGGCTCACCGGGCAGCAGCTCGGCCATCACCCGGCCGGCATCGGTGGTGGGGTGCAGCGGGCGATCCCACGCGTACAGCACCAGTCCGTCGGCCACCATCGGGTAGTCGTGGCTGTTGGAGGTGTCGATCTCGGGGTGCACGAAGGGCGTGTGGTAGTTCTCGCTGTAGTTCTCGAGCAGCACCTTCCAGTTGAACGGCCGCTCGTGCGACTCCGAGAGCACCAGCCGCATGTCCTCCACCGGGTAGCCGGCGATCGCGTCGGCCAACGGGCCGAACGACAACTCTGCCGAGGGGTCCGCGTGCACGAACACCCACCTGCGCCACACCGCCAGACCGAGCGGTTTCAGCGAGTGGTCGGCGACGTCGAAGCCGACAGGGTCACCCACACCGTGTGCCCTGGCCAGCGTGCCGTCGAGCCGGTACAGCCACGCGTGGTAGGGGCAACTCAACGCCGCCCCCGAACCACCGGAGCCGGTCTCGCACAAGGGCGCCGCCCGGTGGCGGCACACGTTCAGGAACGCGCGCAGGCTCCCCTCGCGGTCGCGCACCAGCAGCACCGGCATGCCACCCGCGTCCACGGCCTGCCATCCGCCCTCGCCCGGCATGTCGGTCACGTCACCGACGCACAGCCAGTTGCGCCGCCAGACCGCTTCGATCTCGCGACCGTGCACATCGGCGGACGAGTAGGCACTCGCCGGCAACGTGCGGGCGGTCTCGATGCCGGGCATGGACGGAATCGCGCGAACAGTCACGTTTGTTAGTCTGACTCACGAGTCAAACAACTCGTTCGGGGGAACAACATGACCACGTCCAGGCGCGATTTTCTGGCCCGCTCGGCACGCCTCGGCGTGATGCTCGGCGCCGGCATTCCTCTGCTGCAGGCATGCGGCGGCGGCACCTCCGGCAAGGGCAAGGTGACCAAGACGATCGCCGACGGCCTCTCGCCCGAGAAAGGGCCGCTGCGCATCATCAACTACGCCGACTACGTGAACCCCGACGTGATCGCCGACTTCGAGAAGGAGTACGGGGTGAAGGTGGAGATCTCCACGATCGACACCGACACCGAGGCCGTCACGAAGCTCGCATCCGGAGCGATCAAGGCCGACGTGAACCACTCGATGGCCAACAGCAGCATCGGCAACCTCATCAACGGTGGCCTGCTGCAGCCGTTGAACAAGACCTACCTCACGAATGCGGGCAACATCGTCGGCTCGTTCAACGACCCGTGGTACGACCCGGGTGCCGCCTACTCGATGCCCTACACCTACTTCGGCACCGGCATCGGTTACCGCGCCGACCGCATCGACCCCGCGGAGGTCGAGGCCCAGGGCTGGGACACCCTGTGGAACGCCACCGCCTTCAAGGGGCAGGTGTCGGTGCTCGACGACGAGCGCGAGGCGTTCGTGATGGCCATGCTGCGCAAGGGTCTCACCGACGTGAACACCACCGACCCGAAGGTGATCGAACAGGCCCTCGCCGACGTGATGGAACTGATCGACCTCGTGAACGTGAAGGTGAACATCGAGGCCTACAAGGACATCCCCGAGGGCAACACCACCATCGCCCACACCTGGAGCGCCGACCTCGTCACGGGCGCAGCGGGCTATCTGCCCGAGGGCACCGGCCCCGAGGTGCTCGGGTTCTGGCACCCGCCGGCCGGCAGTTACGTGGTGACCAACGACAGCATGGGCGTGATGGCCAACGCCGAGAACCCGGTGCTCGCCCACCTCTACATCAACTACCTGCTCGACAACGACGTCAGCGAGAAGAACTTCAGCTGGGTGGGCTATCTGCCGGTGATCTCGAAGCTCGACGCCGACTACGTGATCACGGCCGGTTACGTGCCCGAGAACCTGCGCAGTTGCGTGCCCACCAAGGACGAGATCGCCAAGGGTCTCTACTACAAACCGCTGGGCACGGAGGGCGACGCCCTCTACGAGGCCGCGTGGTCGAAGTTCACCGCCGGCGGATGACGCGATGACGGCTGCGGTGGTGGCACCGGCCAAGCCGAGGCGCACCCTGGTGTGGCCGGGGTTCGCCGCGCCCGGCGTGGTGTGGCTGATCGCGTTCTTCGTGCTCTCGGTCTATGCCGTGATGGCGGTCGCGTTCGGCACCGTCGACCCGCTGCTGAAGACCCCGATTCCCGCATGGAACCCGCTGCAGTGGGACTTCGGCACCATGGGCACGGTTGCCGAACGGGTGTTCACCGGAGACCTGCGGAACGTCTTCGTCCGTACGGTCGCCTTCGTGGCGCTCGCCCTCGCCGGTTGCATCGCCATCGGTTACCCGGTCGCGTACTACGTGGCACGCAAGGCGGGCAGGCACCGAGGCCTGTTGCTGGGCCAGCTGGTGCTGCCGTTCTGGATCAGCTACCTGATGCGCATGCTGGCGTGGACGAACCTGCTGCAACTCGACGGTTACGTCAACCGGGTCCTCGAGTTCCTGCACCTGCAGAGCACACCGCGCAACTGGCTGGACGGTGACTGGCAGACCGTCGTGATCGGTCTGGTGTACGGCTACGTGCCGTTCTTCATCCTGCCGCTGTACTCCACGCTCGAACGCCTCGACGGCCGGCTGATCGAGGCCGGACGCGACCTCGGGGCGGGGCCGGTGCAGACGTTCGTGCGAGTGACCCTGCCGCTGTCGGTTCCCGGGTTGATGGCTGCGAGCGTCGTCACCATCCTGCCGATGTTCGGGGACTACTACACGAACAGCTACCTCACCAGTGGTTCGCCACGCACGGAGATGATCGGCAACCAGATCGAGTACTACCTGCGCGGGTCCAGCCAACCCCAGACCGGCGCCTCGCTGGTGCTGGTGTTGATGGCCTTCCTCTTCGTGCTGATGGTGTACTACCTGGTCAGCACCATCCGTGAACAGCGCAGGGCTGAGCGATGAACCCGTTCCGACGCCGTCACGGACGCGCCCCGGTGCTGGCGATGCTGACCTGGGTCTACGTGCTGTGGTCGCTGTTGCCGGTGCTGGTCGCCGTGCGCATCTCGCTGAACTCGGGCAAGAGCCGGTCCGCGTTCCAGAGTCCGTCGTTCCGGTGGTACTGGGGCGACCCGGTCTCGTCGGTGTGGCACGACGACACCCTGCACACGGCGATGGGCAACACCCTGAAGTTGGCGGCCCTGACGATGCTGCTGGCCACACCGATCGGGGTGGCGATGGCGATCGGCCTGCACCGCTGGCGCGGCAGGGCGTCGAATGCGGCGAACGGACTGATGCTCGTGCCCATCGTGACGCCCGAGCTCGTGTTCGGCGTGGCGCTGTTCCTCGTCTTCAGTCAGGTGTACACGGGCGTGCCCGACGGGCTCACCCGGCAGTTGCTGGGACACGTCACGTTCACGCTGTCGTTCGTGGTCGTCATCGTGCGCGGTCGACTGGCGGCGATCGGCGGACAGTACGAGGAAGCCGCCCGCGACCTCGGCGCCACCCGGTGGCAGTCGATCCGCCTCGTGCTGTTGCCCCTGCTGACACCGGCGATCTTCGCCTCGGTGATGGTGGTGTTCGCCACGTCGGTCGACGACTTCGTGATCTCGTCGTTCCTCTCCACCGGTGCATCGACCGAGACCGTGCCGATCAAGATCTACTCGGGGGCCCGGGCAGGCTCGACCCCGGCGCTGAACGCGCTCGCCACCGTGATGCTGCTGATGACACTCACCGCCGTGGCACTCGCAGCACTGGTGATGCGCAGGGTGGCGCGTCGCAGCGGCGAGGCAGGAATGGGCGCCGCGGGCGGCCTCGCCGCGCTCAGCGCGTGACGGGCCCCGCGATCTGGCAGAGTTGTTCCTGATGACTGGCACCATGAATCCCAAATCGACGACTCGTCGTTTCGTCCGGGCCGACGGCCCCGACAAGGTCACCGGCAGCGGCCGGTACGCCGCCGACCTCACGCTCACCGGCGCCCTCACGGCCAAGTTCCGCTACGCCGAGGTGTCGCACGCCCGCATCACACGACTCGACGTGTCGGCTGCGAAGGCGATGCCCGGGGTGTTCGCGGTGATCACCGCCGACGACGTGCCCGATGTGCGCTTCGGCCCCTTCGTGCAGGATCGCACACTGTTCGCCCGTGACGTCGTCCGCTTCGAGGGCGAGATCGTGGCGGCCGTGGCCGCCATCGATGCCGCCACCGCCCAGCGCGCCGTGAACGCCATCGTGGTCGAGTACCTCCCCCTGCCGGTCGTGAACGACATCGAGGCAGCACTGTCGGCCGACGCCCCGCTCGTGCACCCCGACTGGGCTGCCTACGGCGCTGCCGAACCGCTCGTCCGTGACCGCAACGACGCCTCGCTGGCCGCCATCACGAAGGGCGACGTCGACGCAGGCATGGCCTCGGCCGACGTGGTGGTGCACAGCCGCTACGTGGCCGACGCCAGCCACGCGGCACCCATCGAGCCGCGCGGCGTCGTGGCCCAGTGGGAGGGCAACAATGTCACCATCTGGTCCAGCACCCAGGTGCCGTTCGACGCCCGCGGCGGCGTGTGCGAGACGCTCGAGATGCCCGCCAGTCGCGTTCGCATCATCGTGCCCCACCTCGGTGGTGGCTTCGGCGGCAAGTGCGGTTTCCACTTCGAGGCACACGTCGCGGCGCTCGCCAAGGCTGCCCGTCGACCCGTGCGCCTGGTGTTCAGCCGCAAGGAGGAGTTCCTCGCGCCCGATCGCCGGCGCGAGGGCATGGTGATCGACCTCGAGACCGGCGTGCAGCGCGACGGCACCATCGTGGCCCGTCGCGCCTGGCTGGCCATCGACAACGGCGCCTACACGGCCGACAGCGGTTTCTTCAGCCAGATGGCGCTGATGCACGCCCTCGGCCCGTACCAGGTGCCGAACGTGCAGGCCGAGGCCCACCTCGTGTACACGAACCACCAGCCGTCGGGCTCGGTGCGCGCCCCAACGGCACCGCAGGCCTGTTGGGCGGTCGAGAGCCACACCGACGAGGTCGCCAAGGCGATCGGGATGGACCCCGTGGCGTTCCGTCTGCACAACTCGGTCGACACCGGGCTCGAGGGCCCGAGCGGTCAGGTCTACGACGAGATCGGCCTGCGCCAGTGCATCCGCCTCGCCACCGAGTCGGCCGGTTACGGGCAGGACCTGCCCGACGACGAGGCCATCGGCGTGGCCGTGGGTTGGTGGCCGAGTTTCTCGGCACCCTCCGGCGCCTACGTGAAGGTCGACGGCGACGGCAGCGGTCAGATCATCACCGGGGCGCAGGAGTGCGGCACCGGCGCCGTCATGACCCTGCGGCAGTTGGCCGCCGACGAGCTCGGCATGGACCCCGAGCAGTTCGAACTCGTCTACCAGGACACGAGCGCGGCCCCCTACGACATGGGGGCCACCGGTTCGCAGACCCTGTTCAACAATGGTCGTGCCGTGGTGGCCGCGGCAGGTCAGGTGGCCGACCAGCTGCGTCGTCTGGCCGCCGAGAAGCTGGAGGCCAACCCGGCCGACATCGTGCTGGCCGACGGCACCGCATCCGTGCGCGGCACACCATCGGCAACCGTGCCGATCGCCGAACTGGCGGCCACGGCAGCGGGTGGCGAGTTGTTGATCGGTCACGGTTCGGGAATGCCACCGGGGGCGCCACCGCTGGTGGGTTCGAACTGCGTGGGCGACCTGGGCCTCGGCGCCTGGGTGGCGCCGCAGTTCTCGTGCCACGCCGTCCGCGTGAGGCTGGACCGCGACACGGGTGTGGCCCGCGTGCTGAACGTCAGCGCCGCACACGACTCGGGCACCATCCTCAACCGGATGGGTGCCGAGGGTCAGGTGGAGGGCGCCGTGCTGATGGGAATCGGCCAGGCCCTCACCGAGGGCACCCGCTACGACGACCAGGCCAAGCAGCGCAACGCCGCGATGCTCGAGTACAAGTTGCAGACCTGCGCCGACGCGCCGACGATCGACATCCACTTCGTGGAGATCGCCACGCCCGACGCCGGCCCGCGGGGCGCCAAGGGCTTGGCCGAGGCACCGAACGTGCCGACGCCCGCTGCGGTGTCGAACGCGATCGCCGCGATCCTCGGTGCGCCCGTGCGTCAACTGCCCATGACCGCCGAGCGCGTCTGGGAGGCGCTCCAGAGCAACGAGGGAGGTGCGGCATGAGTTTCCGCATCGCAACCACCGTCGACGAAGCCGTTGCGGCGCTCGCCGAGGGCTGCCGGCCGGTGGCCGGCGGCAGCGACCTCGTCGTCGGCGCACGCCATGGAAAGGCCCCGCTGCCCGAGCACCTCGTGGCCATCGACCGGCTCGACGACCTGAAGTGCGTGGAGGTCGGCGAGGCAGGTGTGTGCATCGGCTCGCTGGTGAGCCATCACGTCATCGAGACCCACCCGGTGCTGTCGGTGTCGTACGCCGGCCTCTCCGACGGCAGCGCGCTGGTGGGTTCGCCCGCCACCCGCAACGTCGGCACCCTCGGCGGCAACGTCATGAACGGCTCCCCCGCGATGGACACCGGCGCACCGCTGGTGGTGCTGGGCGCCGAGGCCGAACTGCGTTCGGCACGTGGCACCCGGCGGGTGTCGATGGCCGACCTCTGGACCGGCCCCGGTCGCACCAGCGCTGCTGCCGACGAGCTGTGCGTGGCGGTGCACATCCCCGCCGCCGGCCCCCGCAGCAACAGCGCGTACCTGCGCCTCGAGTACCGACGGGCGATGGAGATCGCCGTCGTCGGCGCTGCAGCCTCGGTCACCCTCGCCGACGACGGCTCGATCGCCTCCGTGCGCGTGGCGCTCACCGCCGCGGCACCGACGATCCTCGAGGTCACGGGTCTCGGCGCCGGCAGCATGGAGGACGTCGCCGCAGCCGCACAGGCCGCTGCCTCCGCCCAGGCCACCCCCATCAGCGACGTGCGGGCCAGCGACCGCTACCGCCGCCACACCGTCGGCGTGATGGCCCGCAGGGCTGTCGAGGCCGCCGCCCGCCGGGCCGCCGGCGAGCACCTTTCCGTTCCCGTCAACCGCGCCATCGGCATCGGAGCCGCATCATGACCAGCCAACTCAGCTACACCCTGAACGTCAACGGCATCGACTACCCGATCACTGCCGACCAGGGCCGCAACCTGCTCAGTGTCATCCGCTCCGAGGTGGGTCTCACCGGCACCAAGGAAGGCTGCGACGACTGCGAGTGCGGTGCCTGCATGGTGCGGGTGGACGGCCAGCCGGTGAACTCGTGCAGCTATCTCGCCGCACAGGCCCAGGGTCGGCCGGTCACCACGGTCGAGGGCCTGATGAAGGGTGACGAGATGCACCCGCTGCAGCGCAACATCCTCGAGGAGGGTGGCGTGCAGTGCGGTTTCTGCACCCCGGGCATGCTCGCCAGCGCCACGGCGCTGCTCGAGCGCAACCCGTCACCCACCGACGAGGACATCCGCATCGGGCTGTCGGGCAACCTGTGCCGCTGCACGGGTTACGCCAAGATCGTTGCGGCCGTGCGCCGCACTGCCGCCGAACTGCAGTAGTCCCGAACTCAGGCGAACTGGTCGAGCACGCGCATCACGACATCGGTGCCGAACAGCACCAGTTCCTCGTCCCATGCGAGGGGCGTGGTGCTGTGCTGGGCGATCACGGTCTGCGTGGAGCGGTCGATGTAGACGTGCTGGCCGTTGATGCCGTGGCCGGCGTAGAGGCCTCGGGCGCTGTCGAACACCCACCAGCAGTCGTGGTAGTACTCGTGCCCCTGGCCGCTGCCCTCTGCCGCCATGTGGGCCCGCAGCGTGTCGTTGCCCTGCAGCACGTGATCGGTCCAGTCGGCGGGCAGCACCTGCTCGCCGCGTACCAGTCCGCGTTGCAGGTGCAACTGGCCGACCCTGGCCAGGTCGCGCACTGTCACGCAGATGCCTCCCTCCACCGTGGGGAACCCCTTCGCGTCGACGATCACGTCGGCATCGTGCTCCGCGCCGATGCGGCTCCAGATGCGTTGCGAGAACGCATCTGCGAAGCGCTGGCCCGTGACCTCCTCGGCGATCCAGCCGAGCACGTCGGTGATGATCGAGCGGTACTCGAAGCGGTCGCCGTGGGCACCCTGCGGCGGCACTCCCAGGATCCATGACGCAGTGTCGGTGGGCAGGTGATCCTGCCGTCGAGGCCGGTAACCCGAGACCTCCTCGATGAGGATGCCGTCGCTCTGCGGGTTGGCGTAGTCGCTCTCGTCGAACCTCACACCCGCCGACATGTCGAGCAGGTGCTGGACGGTGGCCCCTTCCCAGGCCGTGCCGCGCAGCGCCGGCACGTACTGCTCCACGGCGCCGTCGACGCTCACGAGCCCCTCGCCGATCAGGGCTCCGATGAGCGTGGAGGTCAGCGACTTGCTGACCGACATGATCAGGTGTGGGCGGTCGGGGCGAACCTGCTGCTCGTACCATTCCCACACCAGCTCGCCGCGGTGCACCACCACGAACGCGTCCGTGTAGGTGGCCTGCAGCGCCTGCACCAGACGGAACGGCCCGGTCTCGTGCGGCACTGTCATCGACTCCAGTGCCAGCGGCCGGCGCGGGAACTCCCACACCGGCCCGTCGCCTCGTCGGATGCGGGCGGTGTGGGCCAGTTCGCGCACGTGGCTGAACCCCCAACGGTTCCAGGGACCCTTCGTCCAGTTGTCGCTGGTGCAACCCTCGCGTCGCATCGGCTCGGGCGTGACGTGGCTGACGGGCGTATACATACCCCCAGCCTGCCACGCGGTACGCTCGCCGCTGACCGGTCGTTCAGGAAACCCCGGCGCGCCCTGGAGGAGCATCAATGAACTGGGACGTCTTCATCACCTGCGCAGTCACCGGCGCCGGCGACACCACTTCCAAGAGCCCGCACGTGCCGGTCACGCCGCAGCAGATCGCCGAGAGCGCCATCGACGCAGCCAGGGCAGGGGCCGCTGTGGTGCACATCCACGTGCGCGAACCCGAGACCGGCAAGGGCAGCCGCAACACGGACTACTACGCCGAGGTCGTCGAGCGCGTGCGCGACGCCGACGTCGACGTCGTCGTGAACCTGACGGCCGGGATGGGCGGCGACATGGTGCTGGGCGGCGACGAGGACGTGCTGCCGCTGAATCCCGACGGCACCGACATGGCCGGCGCCACCGAGCGCCTCGACCACGTGCGCCGCCTGCTGCCCGAGATCTGCACGCTCGACTGCGGCACCATGAACTTCGCCTCCGGTGGCGACTACATCATGGTCAACACCCCCGGCGTGCTGCGCAGCATGGCCCGTCAGGTGCAGGAGCTCGGCGTGCGGCCCGAGCTGGAGGTGTTCGACACCGGTCACCTCGTGCAGGTCAAGGAGATGATCCGCGACGGCCTGCTCGACGACCCGGTGATGATCCAGCTGTGCATGGGCATCGCCTACGGCGCCCCCGACGACCCCAACACCTTCATGGCGATGGTGAACAACCTGCCGCACGACAGCGTGTTCAGCGCGTTCAGCATCTCGCGCATGCAGATCCCGTTCGCCGCCATGTCGGTGCTGGCGGGTGGCAACGTGCGCGTCGGCCTCGAGGACAACCTCTACGCGGGCCCCGGCCAACTCGCCACCAACGCGATGCTCGTGGAGAAGGCCCGCACGTTGCTCGAGACGATGGGCGTTCGCCTGATGAGCCCGCAGGCGGTGCGCGACAAGCTGAAGCTGGTGAAGCGGTGAGCCCCATCCCCGGGCTGAACACCGTCGGCCTGTTGGGCGGTGGCGTGATCGGCGGCGGCTGGGCGGCACGGTTCGTGTTGAACGGCATCGACGTGAAGCTCTACGACCCGGACCCCGAGGCCCCCCGCAAGGTGGGCGAGGTCATGGCCAATGCACGCCGCGCGCTCACCAAGCTGTACCAGCCGTCGCTGCCGGCCGAGGGCACCCTCACGTTCGTCGCCACTCCCGAGGAAGCCGCCACCGGCGTCGACTTCGTGCAGGAAAGCGCCCCAGAGCGCATGGAACTGAAGCAGATGCTGCTCCAGCGCGCCAGTGCCGTCGCGCCAGCGCACGTGGTGTTCGGCTCGAGCACGTCGGGGCTGCTGCCGAGCGTGATGCAGGAGGGCATGACCCACCCCGAGCGTCTGGTGGTCGGCCACCCCTTCAACCCGGTGTACCTCATGCCGCTCGTGGAGATCTGCGGCGGCAACCTCACCTCGCAGGCCACCAAGCAACGGGCCGCAGAGGTGTACGAGGCCATCGGTATGCGCCCGCTGCACCTCGATGTCGAGATCGACGGTTTCGTGGCCGACCGGCTGATGGAGGCCCTGTGGCGCGAGGCCCTGTGGATGGTGAACGATGGCGTCGCCACCGCCGAGCAGATCGATGACGCCATGCGTTTCGGCCCCGGCCTGCGCTGGAGCTTCATGGGCACGTTCCTCGTCTACCGCATCGCCGGCGGCGAGGCCGGCATGCGCCACTTCATGGCCCAGTTCGGCCCCTCGCTGAAGTGGCCGTGGACGAAGCTGATGGACGTTCCCGAACTGACCGACGAGTTGCTGGAACTGATCGTCTCGCAGAGCGACGCACAGGCGGGACCCGCCACCATCCGCGAACTCGAGGTGTTGCGTGACGACTGCCTGATCGCCGTCATGAAGGGGCTGCGCGGCGCGGACTTCGGCGCCGGTCAGGTGCTCGACCGGTTCGAGCGCCAACTGTTCGATCGGGCGGGCAGCAGCCCCGAACACCACGACCTGTCGATGCCGCTGCGGCTCTACGAGGTGACCGTGCCCACCGATTGGGTGGATTACAACGGCCACATGAACGACAGTCGCTTCTTCCAGGTGACCAGCGAGGCCGGCGATCGGCTGATGCGATTCATCGGCGTCGACGACGACTACCTCGGACACAGCAGTTACTACACGGTCGAGAGCCACATGAACTTCGGGGCCCAGGCCATGGCCGGTGACCGCCTCTACGCCACAGTGCAACTGCTGTCGCACGACGCCAAGCGCCTGCACCACTTCACCAGCATCCACCGCGCCGACGACGACACGGTGGTGGCCACGGCCGAGCACATGATGCTGCACGTCGACACGGCGGCCGGAAAGTCATCACCGGCGTCACCCGTGCTGCTGGAGCATCTCGAGCGGCTCGCGACGCACCACTCACAACTGCCCAAGCCGGCACACGCCGGCCGCTTCGTCGGTCAGCCGCGGGGCTGACCCGCCGACTCGCGGTCCCACGTGGTGGGGGTGACTCCCCGCTTCCGCAGCACATCCTTCATCACCTTGGAGGTGGGCGTACGCGGCAGGTCACCGACGAAGTCGACGTAGCGGGGCACCATGTGCCGAGCCATCAGCTCTGCACAGAAGTCGGTGACCTCCCGGGCCTCCACCTTCGCCCCTGCCTGCAGCACCACGGCGACCATCACGTCGTCCTCGGTGAGTTCGCTCGGCACGCCGTAGGCCGCGGCATCGGCCACGGCAGGGTGCAGCTTCACGACTTCCTCCACCTCGAACGACGAGATGTTCTCGCCGCGTCGACGGATGTTCTCCGCCCGCCGACCGATGAAGTAGTACCAGCCTTCGGCGTCGCGTCGCACGAGGTCGCCGGTGTGGAACCAGAAGTCTCGCCGCGTGTGCACCGTGACGTCGGCCATGCCGTGATAGCCGTCGCTCATGAGCGAGGGTTCGTTCGACCGCAGGAGCAGTTCGCCGACCTCACCCTCAGGCACCGGCAGGCCCAGTTCGTCGACGATGGTCGCCTCGTAGGCGTCGACGAGCCGACCGCACGAGCCCGTGCGCCGCGGCACGTCGACGGGATGGTAGATCGGTACGCCCGCGTCGGTGCTGCCGTACAACTCGACCAACCGCACGCCGAAGCGGCGTTCGAACTCGTCGGCGTTCTCCGGGATCGGCACTCCCCACCCGAGCCGGACCGGGTTGTCGGAGTCGTCGTCGCGGTGCGGGGCCTTGTTCAGCAGGCTGAGCGTCGCCCCCATGAAGTCGAAGACGGTCGCGCCGAACCTGCGCACCTCGGGCCAGAAACCCGACACCGAGAACCGCTCGCCGATCGCGGCGGTCGCACCGAGCAGCAGTGCCGGGGCAACCGTGAGCACGGCGGCATCGATGTGGAACAGCGGGAACGGGCAGTAGAGCACGTCGTCGTCGCGGAAGCCGAGGTGCTCGGCCATCAGTTCGGCCTGGCGGAGGGTGTAGCGGTGCGACAGCACACAGCCCTTCGACACTCCGGTGCTGCCCGAGGTGAACAGCACCATGAGCGGGTGCACCGGCTGGTGCGCAGACTGTGCCGGTGCGCGGCCGTGCGATGCCACCTGTTCGTAAGGGACGTGTCGCACCCCGGGCACGTCGGTGCTGCAGTCACCGTCGACGTCGATGACCGTCGTGAGGCCCGGCATCGAGCCGACGACCTCCCCGACCGCGCTGGCGAAGGAACGATGCAGCACCATGTGGCGCGCACCGCTTCGCCCGAGTGCCCCCGCAAGGGACGGGCCCTTGAAGCCCGTGTTCAGCAGGCACGCCGTCGCCCCGAGCGAACTCAGGGCGAACAGCACGACCGCGAACTCACGCGAGTTCGGCAGCATCACGGGCACCACGTCGCAGCACTCGACGCCGGCGAGTGACAGGCCCGCCGCCACCGCTTGCGACTGCTGCCACGTCTCGGCATACGTGAGGTCGCCATCGGCAAAGCGCAGGAACACGTGGTCGGCATGCGTGCTGGCGCGCAGCCTCAACATGCCGTCGAACGTCGGCCCCAGTGGCCCGTGCGCCGCAAGCGAACCCATCTGTTCTCCAACGTTAGAGTCCCGACGTGGCATCGCAGTACTCGACCGTGATCTCCTCCCTCGACGGCGCCGTGCGCACCATCACCCTGAACCGGCCGGCCAGCCTGAACGCGATGAACCGACAGTTGATCGACGACGTCGCCACCGCCTTCGACGACGCCAACGCTGACGGCAGCACCCGGGTGATCGTGTTCACCGGGGCAGGCAGGGCGTTCTGCGCCGGTGACGACCGCCACGAGCACGTCCACCCCGAGACGGAGGCACAGGCCCGCGACCTCGTCGACGCCATCCAGCGCGCCACCGAGGCCATCGTCTTCGGCCGGTGCCCGGTGGTCGGCGCCATCAACGGTTGGGCCGTGGGCGGCGGATTCGAGTGGGCGATCAACTGCGACTTCCCCATCTGGGCCGAGAGCGCGAAGGCATTCTTTCCCGAGGTGTCACTGAACCTGTTCGTCACCGGCGCCGTCACGTCGCTGCTGCCGGCACTCGTGGGGCTGAACACGGCCCGCGAGATGCTGTTCCTGGGTGAGCGCTACTCGGCCGCGCGACTGCACGACATGGGAGTCGCGTGGCGTGTCGTTCCCGACGCCGAGTTGCTCGACGCGGCGTACGCCGTGGCCGGGCGCCTCGCCGAGCTGCCACCGCTGTCGGTCCGGGCCATGAAGCGTGCCGTGAACAAGGGGGCCGTCACGAGCATCCGGGCGGCGTTGGCCGAGGAGACCGAGAGCACGGTGGCCGGGTTCATGGACCCGCTCACCACCGAACTGCTGAAGGATTTCGGCTGACCCGCAGGGCCGGGCGAATCAGCGCGAGCGGCGCAACGGACGGGCGTCGAAGCCTGGTCCCAGCAACTGCGAGGCCTCCGCGAGCAACACCTTCTCGACGCGGTCACGTGTGACTCCCTTGGCCTTCAGCGCCAGCAGTGGCGCCAGACCATCCAGCAGTGCGGCCAGCACGAACATCACGTGCTCGGCATCGCCCGGCAGGAACTCGCCCGACTCCTGACCCTCACGGATGACAGCACGCAGTGCGGCACGCCACCGCCGATCGAGCCGGTCCCGTTCGGCCGCTGCCTTCTTGTCGCGCAGCGCCACCACGCACAGCTCCATCCACAACGGCCAGTCGTAGTGGTAGAGCATCGCCTCCATCAACACCCGCAGGCGGCCCGACGCGGTCGGCTGATGGTCGGCCTTCACGGTGTAGGTGTCGTGGAACTGTTGCTCGCGAAGGCGCAACGCTTCCGCGAGCAGGTCGTCCTTGCCCGAGAACCAGTAGAGGATGGCCGCCGGACTGGTGCCAGCGGCCGTCGCGATGTCGACCACGCGCACGTTCGCGTAACCCCGCTGCGACATCACCTCTGCGGCAGCAGCAAGGATCTGCGCCTTGCGAACGTGATCGAGTCGCGGTCTCGGCATCAGTCACCATCCAATCCTGAATGTATGTTTAGTCACCTATGTCGAGCATTGCCGTCGTGGGGTCGGGCCCCCTCGCAGCAGAGTGGGTCGTCCGCTATCTGGCCGCTGGTTTCGACGTGTTCGTCGACGATGCTCCCATAGTCGACGATGCCGTCCGCGCGCTGTGGCCCTCCGCCGACCGGCTGGGGCTGTTCCCCGGTGCCTCCCCCAACCGGTTGAGGTCGCTCGACGCCTCGGGCCTCCCCGCCGCAAGGCTGGTGCACGTGCTGACGGAGGAGGTGCCGCAGTGGGTGACGGGGCTGCTGGCCACCGCCCACACCGTGCATGGTCATTCGCCGGTGCACCTGCTGCCGCTCGTGCAGGTGCAGGGCCCACACGCCGACGCCCTCTTCGACTTCTATCGCTCCATCGGCATGGCACCGCTGCCCATCGATGCACCCGATCACGAGGTCTGGCAACTGGGTGACGGCTTGGTGCAGTTGACCGACGGCGACCCCGCCGCGTTGATCGCCGTCATGCGCGCACTGCGCCCATCGGGAAAGGGCGCCGGAGCCGCCGTGGCCCACCACGAGGCCGTGCGATTCGCCGCAGGCGCCCAGCAACCGTGGCGACCCGGCGAGGTGCCGCCGGCACCACTGGCGTTCTACCGCACCCCGGTGGAGCCCGACTGGGTCGACTACAACGGCCACATGACCGAGTCGGCCTATCTGACGGCCGCCGGCTGGGGCAGCGATGCCCTGTTCCGCTACATCGGCGACGACGAGGCGTACCGCGCCGCGGGCCACAGCTTCTACACCGTCGAAACCCACATCCACTACATCCGCGAGGTGTCGGTGCACGAACCCCTCGTGTTCCACACGCAGATCCTCGGGGTCGATGCCAAGCGCGTCCACCTCATCCACCAGATGCTCCACGGCGACGACGGCGGCCTGCTGTGCACCGCCGAGCAGATGCTGGTGCACGTCGACATGAACGCCGGCCGCAGCGCACCGATCCTGCCGAACGTGGCAGCCGCCCTGCAGGCGATCGCCCAGTCCCACGCGTCGCTTCCCGTCCCGCCGCAGGTGGGCAGCGTGATGCAACTCCCCCCTCCCCGAGCCTGACCAGGAGCCAGCCATGATGTTCGAACTCACCGACGAGCAGCAGATGATCGTCGACACCGTGCGGTCCTTCACCGAGAGGGAGTTGATGCCGCACGAGGACGCCGTCGAGAAGCTCGGCAACGTGCCGCCCGACCTGGTCGCGGAGATCAAGCGCAAGTCCATCGACGCCGGCCTGTACGCGGCGAACATGCCCGCCGAACTCGGCGGCGGAGGCCTCGACTCGTTCGGCGTGACGTTGGTCGACCGCGAGTTCGGCGCCACCTCGTACGCGCTCCACTACATCGTGGCGCGGCCCTCCAACATCCTGCGCGCCTGCCAGGGCGACCAGATCCAGGAGTTCCTCATCCCCACCATCACCGGCGAGCGCGTCGACTGCATGGCCATGAGCGAACCGGACGCCGGCAGCGACGTGCGCGGCATGAAGTGCAGCGCCGTGCGCGACGGTGACGACTACGTCATCAACGGGGTGAAGCACTTCATCAGCCACGCCGACCTGGCGGACTACGTCATCCTGTTCGCCGCGAGCGGCGAGGAGATGACGAGCAAGGGCCCGAAGAAGAAGATCACCGGCTTCCTCGTCGACTTCGACACACCCGGCTGCGAGGTGGTGCACGGGTACAACTGCGTGTCGAACAAGGGCTACCACAACATGATCATCAACTTCGACAACTGTCGGGTGCCCGTCCGCAACATCCTCGGCGAGGAACACCGCGGCTTCGACGCCGCCAACGAGTGGCTGGGCAGCACGCGCCTGCAGGTGGCCGCGGTCTGCGTGGGCCGTGCACGACGCGCCCTCGGCATCGCCACCGAGTGGGCCGCCACCCGCGAGCAATTCGGCCAGAAGATCGGCAAGAACCAGGGCGTGTCGTTCAAGTTGGCCGACATGCGCACTCGGCTCGAGGCCGCCGAACTGCTCACGCTGCGCGCCGCATGGCTCGACGCTCAGGGGAAGGCCACCGACGAGGACATGGCGATGGCCAAGGTGTTCAGCAGCGAGATGTGCCAGTTCGTCACCGACGAGGCCATCCAGATCCTCGGCGGCATGGGCCTGATGGACGAACTGCCGCTCGAGCGGATGTGGCGCGACACCCGCGTCGACCGCATCTGGGACGGCACCAGCGAGATCCAGCGGCACATCATCAGCCGCTCGATGCTGCGCCCGTTCGGCGCCTGAGCAGACCAGGACACGCTCGGAGCCCGGTCAGACCGCCGGGCGCCAGTCGTCGTGGGTGAAGCCGACGCCGGTGGCCTCCACCGCAGCCGCGGCGCGGAACGCCGTCACGTCGTCGTACGGCCGCGCCACGACCTGCACGCCGGTGGGCACACCGTTCGAACCGAGCCCTGACGGCACCGACATCACGGCGCAGCGCGACAGGATGTTGAACGGCAGCGTCATCGCCCCGAGGATGTGGTGCGGCAACTGCCGACCGGCGATCTCGAACCCGTCGAGGTACGACTCCCCGGCCACGTAACCCTCGGTGGCCATCGTGGGGCAGATCAGCACGTCGAACCGTTCGAACAACTCACCGAGCGGCGCCCACAGTTCGCCCTCGTGCTCGAGGCCCTCGTAGAACCCCAAGCCCTGACGCTGCATGCTGTCGGCGAACGCGACCGCATAGTCGGTGAGCAGGTCGTGGTGTTCGTCGCGGATGGCCGCGATGCCGGCGCCCATGATCGCCCTGAAGTGGGTCTCCGCGACCTCCCAGATGCGCTCCCACCCCCACGGCAGTGACACTTCCTCCACCTGCGCGCCCGCTGCGGCGAGCGACTGCGCGACACGTCTGGTGTTGCGGTCGACCGAAGGTTCCACGGGCCAGCCACCGAGGTCGACGCAGTACGCCACGCGAAGCCCGCGCGGGTCGGCCCCAGCGCCGGCCACCTTCGGCGGGTTCGGCAACGAGACCCCGTCGCGCCAGTGATACCCGGCGATCACGTCCTCCAGCAGGGCGCAGTCCGCCACGGTGCGGGCAATCGGGCCGTCGTGGCAGTACTGGTCGAGGTTGAACGGGGCGAGCGCGGGCACTCGACCGAACGGCGGCTTGTAGCCCACCACCCCCGAGAACGAGGCCGGGATGCGGATCGAACCGCCGATGTCGGTGCCGGTGGCCAGTGGTGCCAGCCCCGCAGCCAGTGCGGCACCCGATCCGCCGGAAGACCCGCCCGGCCCCCAGTCCGTGTTCCAGGGGTTCCTCGTGATGCCCCAGATCCGTGAATTGGTCACGCCCGAGAGGCAGAACTCCGGCGTTGTCGTGCGCGCCAGGATTATG
>JBJTXX010000066.1:0-10873 GCA_046082485.1 Actinomycetota bacterium | reverse complement strand
GGCCGGGCCACCGGCCGCCGTGGTGCTGGGCGCCGGCGTGCTGGACGACGGAGTGCTGGACGTGGTGACATCGACGGCCAGCGTGGTGCTGGAGCCCGCGATGGTGGTGGACGACGAGTCGGTGGGCTCGATGTTCAGCGTCTGGCACTGCGACAGCACCGGACGCAGGTACACCGCACCCGTCACCTGCACGAGGTCGACTGCCTGCTGCTGGTTCTGCACACCAGGCAGGTTCACCACGATCGTGTCGCCCTGACACAGGATCTCGGGCTCGGCGACGCCGAGACTGTCGACGCGCTCACGGATCTTCTCGACCGCCAGTTTCATGCTCGAGGCCGTGCAGTCGGTGCCGGAAACGGCCCGCTGCGTGACCGAGACGCCACCCTGCAGGTCGAGACCGAGGGCCGGCTTGGTGCCGGTGGCCAGCGTGGCGATGAGGCCGCCGTAGGCCACCGCCATGATGCCCACCAGCGAGATCAGGAGTTTGCGACGCATCGTGGGGCTCAGGCCTCGTCGGTCGACTCGCCGGCGGCGATCTCGTCGATCTTGGTCTGGCGGCCGGGAGTGCCGTCGTCGGCGGGGGCAGCGGTCTCACCCTTGGAGGTGTCGACCTTGCGCTGGATGGCCTGACGGGCGATGCGGATCTGCACGTTCTCGTCGATCTCCAGCCACGCGATGTCGCCGTCGAAGCCGGTGATGAAGCCGTAGAGACCCGACGTGGTCATCACCTCGTCGCCCACTTCCACCGCCCTCTGCAACGCCACCTGCTCGCGCTGGCGCTTGCGCTGCGGACGGATGAGCAGGAAGTACATCGCCAGACCGATGAGGGCGAAGATGCCCAGCTGGGCGATGGCAGCGCCACCGCTGTTCTGGGTGGAACCGCTGGAGGATGCGAGGAGGGCGGAAAACATGAAGACCAACCGTGGGGGAAGGGAGGGGTACGCCCCCTCAGGACCGCAGGAAGCCTAGCCACCCGCCCCGCCCGACGGGCAGGATCACCCCCACACGGCCAGCACGTCGCGACGCAGCGCGTCGAAGGTGCCGGTGGCGATGGCGTCGCGCATGCGGTCCATCAGCTGCAGCGTCCAGGCCACGTTGTGGATGCTCATCAGCCGTGCGGCCGTCGGCTCGCCCACCTGGAACAGGTGGCGGATGTAGCCCCGGGTGTGCCGTGCGCACACCTCGCAGGAACAGGTGGCATCGAGTGGTTCGTCGCTGAGCGCCCACTTCGCGTTCTTCACGTGCAGGCGGCCTGCCGTGGTGAGCGCCGTGCCGTGGCGGCCGATGCGGGTCTGCATCACGCAGTCGAACTGGTCGACACCCAGGCCGACGGCCTCCACCAGACTCGCCGGGTCGCCCACGCCCATCAGGTAACGCGGTCGATCGGTGGGCAGGTGCTGGATGGCCGCGGCGAGCGCCGGCAGCATCTCGGCCCGGGTCTCGCCCACGCTGAGGCCCCCGATGCCGTAGCCGTCGAAGCCGAGCTCCACGGTGCGCTGTGCGCTCTCGGCACGCATCGTCTCGCTGATGCCACCCTGCACGATGCCGAACAGGGCCTGGTCGGGCCGCTCGTGGGTGGCCTTGGCCCGGGCCGCCCACGCCGACGTGCGCTCCAACCCCAACCGCACGACCTCGGGCGGCGACGGCAGCGACACGCACACGTCGAGCACCATCTGGATGTCGGCACCGAGCAACTCCTGCGTGCGAACCGCCGATTCGGGGGTGAAGCGGTGCTTCGAGCCGTCGTAGGTGCTGGCGAAGGTGACACCGTCGTCATCGACCTTCGGATCGAGCGAGAACACCTGGAACCCGCCGGAGTCGGTGAGGGTCAGCCCAGCCCACGCTGCGAACTTCCCCAACCCTCCGAACCGGGCAATGGTCTCGGCGCCCGGGCGCAACATCAGGTGATAGGTGTTGCCGAGCACGATCTGCGCGCCCAGTCGCTCGTAGTCGGCGGCGCTCAGGTACTTGATGGCGCCACGGGTGCCCACCGGCATGAAGCACGGTGTGCGGTAGGTGCCGCGGGCCGTGTGGGCCGTGCCCGCACGTGCGGCACCGTCGACCGATTCGACCTCGAAACGAACGGGATGCATTACACCAACCTCCGGTCGAGCAGCATCGCATCGCCGAAGCTGAGGAAGCGGTATTCACGTTCGATTGCCTGCTCGTAGAGGTGCCGCCAACGGTCGCCCACGAAGGCATGGATCATCATCAGCAGCGTGGTGCGCGGCATGTGGAAGTTCGTCATCATCACGTCGACCGCGCGCCATTCGTACGGCCGGTGGATGAACAGGCTGCTGCGCCCCTCGGCCACACCCGTAGCCGCCGCCGTCTCGAGCGCCCGCACGCTGGTCGTGCCCACCGCCACCACGCGCCGGGCCTGCGCACACGCCTGCGTGGTCTCGGCCGGCACGAAGTAGCGCTCGGTGTGGATGACGTGGTTGCGGGGGTCGGCCTCACTGACCGGCTTGAACGTGTCGAGGCCCACCACCAACTCGACCCGGGCGGTCTGCACACCCTGCGCGGCCAGACGCTGCAGCAGGTCGGGCGTGAAGTGCAGACCCGCAGTGGGTGCCGCCGCCGAACCCGGCCGCTGGCTGTAGACGGTCTGGTAGCGCTCGGGCTGATCGAGGCGCTGGGTGATGTAGGGCGGCAACGGCATCTCACCGTGGCGCTGCAACAACTCGAGCGGCTCGCCCTCGCCCAGCAGTTCGATCCGCACGGTGTCTCCCGCCGCAGTGCGCAGGCCGATGCGCACCAACGGTTCACCGCCCGACAGCAGCTCCTCGCCCACCTTCAGTTTCCGTGCGGGCCGCACGAGGGCCTCCCAGTGGCGACGCTCGGTGTCGAGCGGCTCCAGCAGCAGCACCTCGGCCGCACCGCCCGTGTGCCGTTGCAGGTGCAACCGGGCTGGAATCACCCGACTGTCGTTCACCACCAGCAGGTCGCCCTCGCCGAGGAACTCCGTGAGGTCGTGCACGAGACGGTGCAAGGGTTCGGCACTGCCGCGATCCACCAGCAAACGAGCCGAATCGCGCGGCTCGACCGGTGTCTGGGCGATGCGCTCGTCCGGCAGCTGGTAGTCGAAGTCGTCGAGGTGCATCGCCCCGTCAGGCTACGAGCCGGTACTCGTAGGCGAACCCGATGGTGTCGGGAACCTCGAAGTCGTGCTCGGGCCGGCGCACGAAGCCGAACCGTTCGTACAGCCGCTGTGCAACCCTCATCTCCCGGATCGTGTGCAGCCCGACACCGGCGCGGCCGAGCCTGCGGGTCTCGTCGATGCACCACTGCAGCATCGCCGCGCCCACTCCCCTGCCCTGCGCCGTCGTCGACACCCCGAACATGCGGATGCACGTGAAGGCCGGGTCGTGCCATTCGTACAGGTCGCTCGCCGGGTCGTCGATGAACGTGAGGCAGCCGACCAACTTCCCGTCCAGTTCGGCCACCACGATGCGGCCGTGGGCAGCCCGCTCGGCCACTTTGTCGAGCGCGTCGTCGTACTCCGGGTCGGGCGGGTAGTCGGGAATGCTGAGGTAGGCGTGGCGGACGATGCCGCCCAACACCTCGATGTCGTCGCCGGCGGCCAGTGGCCGCACCAGCAGGCTCACGCCATCTTCGCCTGCAGGCGACGGTCGAGCGCGTCGAGGAAGTCCTCCGTGGTGAGCCACGGGGAATCCTTGCTGATCAGCAGCGCGAGGTCCTTCGTCATCTCGCCCTGCTCGACGGCCTCGACGCACACGGCCTCCAGCAACTTGGCGAAGCTCACCACGTCGGGGGTGCCGTCCATCTGACCGCGGTAGGTGAGGCCCTGCGTCCAGGCGTAGATGCTGGCGATCGGGTTCGTGGAGGTCTTGTTGCCCTTCTGGTGCTCGCGGTAGTGGCGGGTCACCGTGCCGTGCGCGGCCTCGGCCTCCACCGTCTTGCCGTCGGGCGTCATCAGCACGCTGGTCATCAGGCCCAGCGAACCGAAGCCCTGCGCCACCGTGTCGCTCTGCACGTCGCCGTCGTAGTTCTTGCAGGCCCACACGTAGCCGCCCTCCCACTTCATGGCGCACGCCACCATGTCGTCGATGAGGCGGTGCTCGTAGGTGAGGCCCAGGGCATCCATCTCGGTCTTGAACTCGGTCTGGTAGACGTCTTCGAAGATGTCCTTGAACTGGCCGTCGTAGGCCTTCAGGATCGTGTTCTTCGTGCTCAGGTAGACCGGGTAGTTGCGCAGGATGCCGTAGCGCAGCGACGCCCGGGCGAAGTCGCGGATGCTCTCGTTGAAGTTGTACATGCCCATCGCCACGCCGCCATCGGCGCCGAAGTCGGCGATCTTCATCTCGACCGGTTCGCTGCCGTCGGCGGGGATGTAGGTCATCATCACGGTGCCGGCGCCGGGCACCTTGTAGTCGGTGGCCTTGTACTGGTCGCCGTGGGCGTGACGGCCGATGACGATCGGCTTCGTCCAGCCCGGCACCAACCGCGGGATGTTCGAGATCACGATCGGCTCGCGGAAGATGACGCCGCCGAGGATGTTGCGGATGGTGCCGTTCGGGCTCTTCCACATCTTCTTCAGGCCGAACTCCTCCACTCGCGCCTCGTCTGGCGTGATGGTTGCGCACTTCACGGCCACGCCGTGGTGCTTGGTGGCGTTCGCCGAGTCGATGGTGACCTGATCGTCGGTGGCGTCGCGGTGCTCGATGCCGAGGTCGTAGTAGTCGAGTTCCACATCGAGGTACGGCAGGATCAGCTTGTCCTTGATGAACTGCCAGATGATGCGGGTCATCTCGTCGCCGTCCATCTCGACGATGGGGTTCTTCACCTTGATCTTCGACATCGGTCGCTCCTCGGCCGTCCACACGCCCGACGCACTTGTATCGGACTTGTACACCCTAGCCGCACGGCCATGGCGGCCGAAAACCCCGACGGTTAGGGTGCAGTTCATGCGAGTGGAACCGCTCACCGGGTCGATCGGCGCCGTGTTGCACGATGTCGACCTCACCACCGACATCTCCCCCGGACTGGCTGGCGAGATCCGACAGGCGCTGCTCGGGCACCGGGTGATCTTCTTCCGGGACCAGCACGTGAACCCCACCCAACAGGTTGCCTTCGCCCGCATCTTCGGCGCTCTCACCCCCGCCCACCCACTGGTCGGCGGCCTCGATGACGCACACCCCGAGGTGCTGGTGCTCGACAGCAGCGACTACCCACTCGGCGTCGGCAGCCGCGGCAAGGGCACCAGTTACAACAACCGCTGGCACACCGACGTCACCTTCAGTGCCACGCCACCGGCGGCCGCCGTGTTGGCCGGCAAGACCATCCCGTCACGTGGCGGCGACACGCTGTGGGCCGATCTGGTCAACGCCTACGAGACGCTCAGCGAGCCCATCCAGCGCCTGCTCGACGGCCTGGTGGCCGTGCACGACGCCAGCAATACGTTCAGCCGGTTCCGCAGCGAGGACCCGAGCGGCGAGCAGCGCGCCAAACTCAGCCAGTTGCAGCCCGTGCGACACCCGGTGGTGCGGGTGCACCCCGAGACGGGCGAACGGGCCCTCTTCGTGAACGACACGTTCACCTCTCACATCGAAGGTCTCAACCCGCCGGAGAGCGACGCCCTGCTGCAGATGCTCTACGAGCACACGGTTGCGCCGGAGCGCGTGGTGCGCTGGCACTGGGCAGAGGGCGACATCGCCGTATGGGACAACCGCGCCACCGCCCACTATGCAGCGGCCGATTACACCGAGCGCCGCGTGATGCACCGCATCACCGTGACAGGTGACCGGCCCGTGGGAATTCACGGCCCCGTCGACTGAGCCGTAGCATCGCAGGGATGGACTTCTCCTGGACACCGGAACAGGAGGCCCTCCGGGCCGAGGCAGCCGCCGTTGCGGCGGACGCCGTCGCCCGTTTCGGCCGCTCGAACGACTCGTGGATCAACGGCTTCTCGAAGGAGTTCTCGGCCGAGCTCGGCGCCCGTGGCTGGATCGGCATGACGTGGCCCGACAACCCCTACAGCGGCGCAGCCCGGCCTGCCATCGACCGCCTCATCGTGGGCGAGGAGATGATCAAGGCCGGCGCCCCCATCGGCGCCTCGTGGTTCGCCGACCGCCAGATGGGCCCCGCCCTGCTGACCTACGGCACGCCCGACCAGCAGGCCGAGTTCCTGCCCGGCATCGTCGCCGGCAAGACCACGTGGTGCATCGGCATGAGCGAGCCCAACTCGGGCAGCGACCTCGCCAGCCTGAAGACTTCGGCGATGCGGGAGGGCGACGAGTTCGTGATCAACGGCCAGAAGATCTGGACATCGTTCGGCAACACCGCCGACTACTGCTACCTCATCTGCCGCACCCGCACCGACGGCCCGCCCCACGCCGGTATCAGCGAGATCATCGTGCCGATGGACACCCCGGGTGTCGAGGTGCGCCCCATCAAGGACATGACCACCAACCGGCACTTCGCCGAGACGTTCTTCACCGACGTGCGCGTACCCGCCGCCAACCTGGTGGGCACCGAGGGTGCCGCGTTCAAGCAGACGATGAGGCAACTCGAGCACGAGCGCGGCGGCGTCGACCGACTGGTCTCGAACTATGCGCTCTACCGCATCGCCCTCGAGCACGCCGACACCTCGAACCCGTTGGTGCGTCAGGAGATCGCCGACATCGAGGTGAAGTACCGCATCGGCCGCATTCTGGTGGTGCGCGAGGTGCTGCGGCAGGCCCCCGAGGGTTTCAGCGCCGCCACGAAGTGCTTCTGCACCGAGCACGAGGCACGGGTCAGCGACTTCGTGGCTCGCACGCTCGGTCCGCAGGCCACCCTGTGGGACGACGTGTCCCGCGGCCTGGTCTACGCGCCCGGCTACACCATCATGGGCGGCACCTCGAACGTGATGCGCAACATCCTCGGCGAGCGGGTGCTGGGCCTCGCCCGCTGACGCGCCGACTACGGTCGGCCGCATGGCAGACCTGCTCGATCTCTCGGCGCGCATCATCGACAGCGGCATCACCGACCAACCGGTGAACCGTGTCACCAACGAACTCAGCGAGGTGGCCGACGGCATCGCCATGGTCGAGAGCTTCAGCCACTGCGTGGCGCTGCGCACCGACGAGGGACTGGTCTGCTTCGACGCCTCCGGCGTGATGACGGGCGAGGCAGTGCGCAACGCCCTGCGCGGCTGGAGCACCGACAGGGTCAGTCACCTCGTGTACACCCACGGCCACGCCGACCACGTGGGCGGCAGCACCTTCTTCCGCGACGACGAACCGGTGGTGGTGGGCCACGAGGCCGTGGCCACCCGCCTCGACCGCTATGCCTACACGAACAACTGGAACCTGATCATCAACGCCCGCCAGTTCGGCGGTGTGCGTGGGGAGATGAACCTCACGGTGGGCGACACCGGCACGGGCATGAACGTGGAGGTCAACCCCGCGGCCCGCAGGTTCCTGCCCTCCACCACCATTCGCCCCACCGAGACCTTCGCAGCGACGCACGCCCTCAGCGTGGGCGGGCACGACATCGAGTTGCACCACGCCCGCGGCGATACCGACGACCACCTGTGGGGCTGGCTGCCCGAGCAGCGTGCGCTGATGACCGGCGACTTCCTGATCTGGAACTTCCCGAACGCAGGCAACCCCCAGAAGGTGCAGCGCTACCCCATCGAATGGGCGCAGGCGCTGCGGGCGATGATCGCCAAGGAACCGGAGCTGCTGCTGCCCGCACACGGCCTGCCCATCGCCGGCCGCGACCGCATCGCCCGGGTGCTCGACGACGTGGCCACCGCCCTCGAGCACCTCGTGCGCGACGTGATCGCGATGATGAACGCCGGGGAGACGCTCGACACCATCATCCACTCCGTGAGGGTGCCCGCTGAGACGCTTGCGAAGCCCTACCTGCGGCCGCTCTACGACGAACCCGAGTTCGTGGTGCGTGGCATCTGGCGGCAGTTCGGCGGCTGGTGGGATGGTGCCGCGTCTCGCCTCAAGCCCTCGCCCGACGCCGCACTCGGTGCCGAGGTCGCAGCGCTCGCCGGTGGCGCCGAGGCGCTCTTGCGCAGGGCCGAGGACTTGGTGGTGGCCGGCGACCTCCGCCTCGCCTGCCACCTTGCCGACCTCGCCGGTTGGGCAGCTCCCGACGACCCCGGCGTGCATGCAGCGCGCTCCGCCATCTTCCTCGCCCGCCGTAAGGCCGAACCGAGTCTCATGGCCAAGGGCATCTTCGCCGCCGCCGCACGCGAGAGCCAGGTCGTGGTCGACCGGGCCAAGGACGCCGGCCCCACAGCGTGAGCACGGTGTCGACCCTCAAGGAGCACCGGCTCGTGCGGCCCGCCGCGGCCGTCGCCGAGCGTTTCTTTGCCATCTCCGGACTCGACCTCGGCAGCTTCATCGCCCTCGAACTCTTCACCACCGTGCTGCCGATCATGCTCCTCGGCTACGGACGCTTGAGCGACTTCTCCCACGACGTGAGCATGGGCCAACTGTTCGTCGACATGGTGGGCGCCACCGGCCGAGACGTGGTGCGAATCCAACGCGAGTTCGGTAAGGCATCAGGCATTCTGAAGACGTGGACGCCGTTCGGCGTGGCCGGGTTCCTCGTGTGGGGCATCCCGATGTCGCTCACCGTGTGTCGCATGTATGCCGCCGCATGGAAGCGCCCGCAGTACAGCGCCATGCAGCGCATCTGGCGCGGCGCCGTGTGGTTCGTGATCTACCTCGTTGTCGCCGGTGTGAACGAAGATCTGCTCCACCTGTCGCACCAACCACTGCTTCGCATCGTGCTGCTCCTTGCGGCCGTCGGCGTGTCGACCGTGTTCTGGGGCCTCACCCCTGCGCTCCTCGTACCGAGCGTGCGGCTGTCGAGGCGTCTCATCGTCGAGGCCGGTCTCGTGGGGGCCATCATGCACATCGTGATCCTGCGCTTCGCGGTGCGCATGGTGTTCCCGATGCTGCTGAGCGGCTGGGACGGATTCGGGCCGATCGGCGTGGCGTTCACGATCATGACGTGGTGCGGCGCTCTCGGCGTGGTGTGGGTGGCCGTCGCATGCGCCGGCGCCGTCATCTCAGAACGTGCCTGGCGACCAACCTGAGTGGGCGTCACGGGGCGAGGACGCTCAGACAGGGATGATCTCGACGAGGCCGTCGAGCGCCCGGAAGCCGTCCGGGTTGCGCGTGTACAGCGGCAACTCGTTCGCGGAGGCAACCGCTGCAATCAGTAGGTCGACCGCACGCGTGCCTCTCGCCTTGCGTCCCGCTGCTGACACCGCGGCATACACCCGGCCATACGCCCTCGATGCTTCGATTCCGAACGGCAGTGGGTCGAACGCGGCCTCACCTCTCTGGAGGCGATCTTGCCGCCGTGCCCTCTCATCTGCGTCGCAAGCGGCATGGGGACCGGCTGCGAGTTCCGCCATTGTGATCGAACTCACGGCCGACTCACACGGCGACGACAGCGGGTCGAGTTGCTCCAGATCGATGATCACGGAAGTGTCGAGCAGCCCTCGCTGTCGGCGCTCATCAGCCACGCGGCGAGATGTCCTGATCGAGAGGCTCGTCGACCTCGGCGCGGAATCGGACGGCGTCGATCGCCGGCGCGTGCCGGAACATCGCAATCACCAGATCGGTGGAAACGAAGCGATGGCGGTGAAGCGGAGTCAGTTCGCCAACCGGAGACCCGTTCCGCGTCACGATGAAGGACTCCCCCTCGTCGAGGGAACGCATGATCTCACCGCTGTCGTTGCGGAGTTCCAGTTGGGTAGTCGTTCGACTCACGAGTTAGGTCGTAGCACTCGGTGCTACGGAACCTACGGGGATGAGAACGGAACAACCCGGGCCCGCTGGACCCGGGTTGTTGCAAGTTGCGGTGGGCGTGACGGGACTCGAACCCGGGACCTCCACCGTGTCATGGTGGCGCTCTAACCAACTGAGCTACACGCCCAACGTGTGAGCGTGCACGCTACCCGATCACCCGCGGGCCGCCAACTGCGACACCACGCAGGGACCAACGCCCCCACATGGCCACCCGCACCATTGGCTACCATGCCGATGTGGTTCGTGAACGAGGGTCTACCGCATGAAACTGCCGGGGCGCCGCACCCCCGATCACGACGGCAGCGATGCTGTCACGGACCCGTTGGCGACGGCCGAGGGACTGCTGCAGCACCTTCCGCAACCCACATTCCTGCGGCAGGGGTCGCAAATCGTGGCAGCCAACGAGGCTGCCGACGCGCTGGCCGAAGGCCTCGACGCCGAGGCACTGCGTCGACTGCTCGATGGGCCACACGCACATCGCTCGACATGGGAACCGCGAGGGCTCTCACCCGTGGAAGTGGTCACGGTGCTCTCGCCGCCGCCCAACGCCGCCGTGACACCGCCCGCCCCAGGGCTGCCCGCTCTGTCACCGGACCCGGTTCCGCAGCAAGGCCTGCTGGAACGCGATGAACTGTTGCTTCGGCTGCAGGCCGAACAGTCACAGAACCCGAACGCTCCGCTGGCTGCCGTGGTGCTCGACATCGACCAGTACGCGGTGATCCGCCAGACCCTCGGGTTCAAGGGCAGCGACGAGTTGATGCGGCAGGTCGCCGGCCACCTCACACGGCTGGTGGGTGGTTCGGCCCGCATCGCGATGCTCGACGACGAGACGTTCTGCGTCGCCTTCCGACCCGACGATTCCCGGGCCGTCGACCAGCTCGCCGCCGATGCACGCGACGCTGCACGCCAGCCCGTGAACGTGCTCGGCCGCACCGTGCGCGTCACCGCCTCGGTCGGCAGCTCCACACAGTGGAGCGACGTGGCCGTGGAACGCGCGGTGCACGAGGCCGAGGTCGCCAAGCAGGAGGCCGGCCGTCGCGGTGGCAACCGCTGCGTCACCTACACGCCGTCGCTGGCGGAACCGCTCG
>JBJTXX010000065.1:0-15773 GCA_046082485.1 Actinomycetota bacterium | reverse complement strand
GCACTCGGATGAGGGGGTGGGGGTAGCGTCGGGGAATGGCTGGTGTGGGTGCGGGTGCGGGTGCGGCGGGTGCGCGGGGGTTGATGCTCGAGGGGATGCGTTCCGCGCATGTCGTGCTGGCCGACGTGATCGGCCGACTCGACGACGCGGCCGTGCACCAACCCTCGTCGCTCGACCACTGGTCGGTGGGGCACGTGCTCACGCACGTCGCCCGCAACGCCGAGGCCCTGACCGCGGTGGTGCAGGGCGCGGCGGTGGGTGAGGTGCGGGCGATGTACCCCGGCGGTGCGACGCAGCGCAACGGCGACATCGAGGCCGGCGCCAGTCGCAGCGCGGCGGCCATCATCGCCGATGTGCGGGCGTCGAGCTCCGTGTTGGAGGCAGCGCTCGCGGGGCTCGACGACGCAGGGTGGGCGGGCCACGGCACCGCACCCTTCGGGGCGCTGCCGGTCGATGACGTGCCGCATCGGCGCTGGCGGGAGGTCGAGGTGCACCTCTCCGATCTCGGTGTTGGCCCCACGTGGCGCGACTGGTCGTCTGCCTTCGTGCGCTCGGAACTGCGGCTGATGACCATGCTCTGGAACAGCAGGCTCCCGATGGGCATGACCGGCCTTCCCGAGGCCGCGTTCAGCGTCGACGACCACCATCGTCTGGCGTGGCTGCTCGGCCGTGCCACCATCGACGGATTGGAACCAGCAGGGTTGATGCCATGAAACGTTCATTCAGGCGCGGCGCGTTCGCCGCGCTCGTCACCACCGCGCTCGTCGTGTTGCCGACGAGCCTCGCCTTCGCCCACGCCGCGCTCGAGACCAGCACGCCGGCCGCGAACAGTGTGCTGGAGGAACCGCCCACTGAGGTGGTGCTCGACTTCGACGAGGAGATCGAGATCGGGCTTGCCGACGTGCAGGTCTTCGGTGCCGATGGCGCGCCGCTGCAGGTGGGCACTCCCGCCGCCGGCGATGACGGCACGGTGCTGACAGTGTCGCTGCCGCAGATGGGTGACGGCATCTACGCGGTGATCTGGAAGGTCACCTCGGCCGACGGTCATGCCGTGGAGGGCGCCTTCAGCTTCCAGGTGGGTACGGCCGGTGGGGGCGATGGGCAGGACCTGATCGATCAGGTGTCGTCGGGTGGCGGCACGTCGACAGGGCTCAAGTGGTTCTACGGGATTGCCCGCTTCCTGGCGCTCGCCGGGGCCATCACTCTCCTCGGCGGCGGACTGTGGTCGTTGCAGGGAAGGCCCCGGCTGGATTCGCTGCCGGGCGTTCGGCGTCTGCTCTGGGCGGGTTGGGCGTTGCTGATGGTCGGCGCGCTGAGCGCGTTCATGGGCTTTGCTGCACAGGCCACGACGGGTCGGCTGGGCGATGTGCTCGCCGCCGGCAGTTGGGCCGATGTGGCCGCGACCCAGACGGGCCGGATGCTCGCGGTGCGGGTGCTGTTGGCGGTGCAACTGGGTCTGCTGTGGTGGCAGCGGCGCTCGTCGGGTGCGGGCTGGTGGCGTGGTGTGTCGGCCTCCGCGGCGGTGCTGACGTTCGTGACGTTCTCCGCGTCGGGCCACCCGAACGCCCTGTCGCCCCGACTGCTGTGGGTGACCATCGACGAGTTGCACCTGGTGGCCGTGGCCCTCTGGTTGGGCGGGTTGCTGGTGCTGTGGTGCGCCGGCAAGGCGTGGCTCGCCGAACCGGAGGCCGTGCGCCCGGTGGAGCGGTTCTCGTTCGCGGCCAGCATCGCCGTGCCGGTGATCGTCGCCACCGGTGTGGCCCAGACGCTGAAGTTGGCCGGTGGCCTGTCGGACGTGACGGCCACCGACTGGGGCCGCATGCTGCTGACCAAGGTGATGCTGGTGATCGCGATGGTGGCCGTGGGCGGCGTGTCGCGATGGTTGCTGCAGCACGATGGCGCCGGTGGCATCCGCCGCACCCTGGCCGTGGAGGCCGTGGTGGGCATTGCCGTCATCGCCCTGGCGGCCGGGATCGTCGGTCAGCCACCTCGACTCGGCACACCCAGCGAGGTGCACACCGCCACCGTCACGGCGAACGGGGTGATTGCCGAGGTCACCGTCACACCCGGTCAGGTGGGCGGCAACGACATCCACGTGGTGATCACACCCCCGGGTGGCTCGCTGACGCCCGTGTCCTCGGCCACTGCGCGGGTGTTGCTGCCTGCCGAGGGCGTGCCCGAATCACCCGTGGCGCTCACCGCCGAGGGGCCGAACCACTACAGCGGCAGGGTCACCTTCCCTCGCAGTGGTGAGTGGTCGCTGGAGATCGTGGTGCAGGTGACCGAGGCGTCGAGTGTGTTACTGAAGGACACCGTCGTCATTCCCTAGCCACGCATCGGTGGCGGCGGCGCCGAGGTCGATCATCGCCGCCGAACGACCCACGTCGAAGGTGTTGAGGTGCGATGCGGAGGCCGGCACCTCGGCCACCATCAGCCCATCGGGGACGCGCAGCAGCGCCGTGCGGCCGTGGGCCTCCACACCCAGCGAGCTGGATCGCAGCAGGATGTCGATGGCGTGGCGGGGTGGCCTGGCCTCCAGGGTGGGAGGCACCGACAGAACCAGCACCGACCGCACACCCAGCGATGCGGCCAGGTCGAGCGGCACGTCGGCCACCACCCCGCCGTCGATCAGCAGTCGGCCGTCGATCTCGACCGGTGGGTACACGCCGGGGAAGGCAGCGCTGGCCAGCACCGCCGTCACGGCATCGCCGCGCTGCAGCGGCACCGTCGACCCGGTGGCGAGGTCGGTGGCCACCAGCGCCAGCGGCACCGGTGCGTGTTCCAGCAGGCGGGTGCCCAGCTGTTGACGCAGGAACCGCCGACCAGGCTCGTTGTCGAGGAACGACGGCCGCCTGCCGGCAACGGCGAGCGCGAGGCGCACGGGGTTGAAGCGGATGAGATCGCGTCGCTGGATGCTGCGCCACACCGATTCGATGCGTCGCACGCCATCCGGCCCCTGGTTCCAGGCGAACAGCGACGCGTTCACGGCCCCGGCCGAGACGCCGATCAGCATGTCGGGCGCCACACCGGCGTGCGTGAGCGAGCGGATGACACCCACCTGATAGGCGCCGAGCGCGCCGCCACCCGGCAGCACGAATGCCAGCGGGCGTGGCAGCGCGTTGATGGCCTCGGGCGTCACGGGTTGGAATGCTGCCACGCGGTCGTCAGGGAAGTTCGCGCACCACCAGGTGATGGGGCAGCTGCGTGGTCTGGTCGACGAATCCGTCCCCCTCCACCGCGAAGCCGTGCCGCAGGTAGAACGCCAGGGCGGCGTCGCGTGCCCGTGCCCACACGAGGGTGAAGCCGCGCTCGGCAGCGAGGCGGCATCCCTGTTCCAGCAGTTCGCCGCCCAGCCCCGTGCCCTGCAACTCGCGATCGGTGGCCATGCCGCGCAACTGCACCGCCGGCCGGTCGCCGTGCGGCCGCGGCACCCAACTGCACACGGCCACCAGTTCGCCGTGACGGCGCAGCCCGAGGTGCCACGCGCCCGGCCAGTCGTCCTCTGCGAACACGACCTCCTTGGTGGGGGTGTCGAAGCGCAGCACCGACAGTCGCAGCGGATGCGTGTCGGCGGACGTGATCTCCACCACCTCGATGCTCACAGCTGCACCACCGCACCCTTCGCCGCCGCGGAGGCGTAGAGCGCGTCGACGATGCGGTGCGCGTGCACCGCCGTGAACAGGTCGGGGCTGGCGCCGCGACGTTCCAGGATGGCGCGCACGAACTCGCCGTCGGGGTTGTCGGTGCCGTCGCGCATCGGCGCGACTGCCTGGGCCAGTGCGTCGCCCTCCAGCGAGCCCGAGCCGCCGTCGTGATCGGCCCACGAGACCGGGCCGAACCAGTCGTCGCCGTCGATCACCACGTGTCGACGCTCGCAGAACACCTCCACCCGGCGCAGGCTGGGCCGCGAGAGGTTGTCGTGCCAGATGCTGTTCAGCACGCCGGTCGCGCCGTTCGCGAAGCGGAAGCTGGCGGTGGCCACGTCCTCGATGCCCTCGAGGCCGTGGAAGTACGACACCTCGGCGCTGACGCGGGCGATGTCACCCACCAGGAACCGCAGCATGTCGACGTCGTGGATGCTGTGCTCCAGCAGGGTGCCCGCCCCGGCCAGCGTGCGGTCGCCGCGCCAGGTGCTGGCGTAGTGACCCTGCACGGGGATGAACTGGTCGTCGCGGAAGACCACGGTCATCACCCGCCCGGCTGCAGGGTCGATGACGAGGTGGCGGGCCCACAGGTACGCGGGTGAGTGGCGCAGCACCAGGCCCACCTGGTGGGTGACGCCGGCCTCGTCGGCGAGCCGGGCCATGTGCTCCGCCTGGCGGGCGTCGAAGGCCAGGGGCTTCTCGCAGAACACGTGCTTGCCGCGAGCCACGGCCTCCGCCAGCAACCGCGGATGGTCGTTCGTCCACGTGCAGATGTAGACGGCGTCGCAGCCGTCGAGCACTTCCGCCTCGCTGGCGCACACCCGGTGGCCACTTGCGGCGGCGAACGCCTCGGCGCGTTCCGTGTGGGGGTCGTACACACCGGCGCGGGCGACGTCGGCGCCACTGCGGCGCAGGCTCTTCGAGTGATAGGTGGCGATGAGGCCAGCGCCGAGGAAGCCGATGCGGACAGGTGCCGTGGTCACGAGGTGCCACTCTGCCAGTTCACGACCCGCGAGGCGAGTGCCGAGGCTTCGTCGCGGTCGTGGGTGACCAGCAGCGTGGTGGTGCCGGTGGCGGCCAGCACCCGGCCGAGGTCGGTCACCAGGCGATCGTGCAGCTCGCGGTCGAGGCCCGTCAGCGGCTCGTCGAGCAACAGCACGCGCGGTCGTGGTGCCAGCGCCCGCGCCAGCGCCACACGCTTCGCCTCGCCCCCGCTGAGGTGCTGCACCCTGCGCTCGCCGAAGGTCGGCAGGCCCACGAGCTGCAGCATCTGCTGCACGCGCTGGGCGGCCTCCGCGGTCGGAACCCGTTGCATTCGCAACCCGAAGCCGACATTGGCGGCCACGTCGAGATGGGGGAACAACTGCTCGTCCTGGAACATCAGCCCGATGCCGCGCAGGTGCGTTGGCCGCAGCGAGATGTCGTTGCCATCCAGCCAGACGCTGCCGGTGTCGGGCCGCAGCAGACCCGCGATCACGCGCAACAGGGTGCTCTTGCCGCATCCACTGGGGCCCAGCACCGCCACGACCTCCGCCGCATCGAGGTGCAGCGACACGTGTTGCAGCACCGTGCGCTCGCCGAAGCGAACCGTCACGTCACGCACGTCCAGCATCGGGGCCTCCGATCCGGTCGGTGGCCAGCACCACGCCGGCCGTCACGACGAGCAGCACCACGGCGAGGGCGAACCCCTGTGCCCGTGGAACCTCGCCGGCGCGGCCCAGCAGGTGGTCGATGGCCACGGGCAGGCTGTCGTTGCCGGCGCGGCTGAGCAACGCGGTGGCGCCGAACTCGCCCAGCGAGATGGCCGCGGCGAAGCCCGCCCCTGCGGCCAACGGTCGTGCGATGCGGAGCGCCTCCACCTGCCACCATGCCCGCAGCGGCGAGGCCCCCAGCACCATGGCGGCGGCCCGTTGGTCGGGCGGGATGGCCCGCAGCGCGGGCACCACGCTGCGCACCACGAACGGCAGGGCCACCAGCGCGTGGCCGAGCGGCACCAACCACCACTCTGCCCGCCAGTCGAACGGGGGGTGGTCGAACGTGATCAGCATGCCGAGTCCCACCGTCACCGCGGAGGTTCCGAGGGGCAGCATCAGGCCGGTATCCAGCAGGCGTCCGCGTCGACCTGCGGCCACCACTGCCAGCGATGCGGCGCCGCCCACCAGTACGCTGATCAGCGTCGCCACCGCCGCGTAGCGCAACGACACCCACAACGAGGCGATCGGGTCGACGCCCAGGCCGACACCCGGCCGAACCTCCGCCGTGCCCAGCGTGCGCCATGCGGTGAGCGACCAGTGGCCGCCGACCCGGAACGAACGCAGCGCCAACACCGTCACGGGAACCAGCACCAGCAGCAGTGTCGCTGCCGTGCCGGCCCACAGCAGGGTCCGTTGCCGACGGGTCCGTGCCGTGCGTTCGGTGGCATCGCGGCCGAGGGTGCCGGCGCTGCGCCGCTGCCAGCGGGCACTCCACCAGACCACCACCGCCAGCACCATCAGTTGCAGCAGGGCGAGCACGGCCGCCTGACCGACGCTGCCGAAACGGGTGGCGCGCTCGACGATCTCGACCTCCAGCGTGCGTTGGCGTGGGCCACCCAGCAGTCGCACTACCCCGAACGAGGTGAAGCAGAACACGAACACCACCGATGCGGCGGCCCACAGCGCCGGACGCAGCAGAGGCAGCACCACGTGCCGCAACACCTGCCGTTCGGCGGCCCCCAGCGTGCGGGCAGCCGCGGTGAGGTCGGTGGGCAACACCGCCCAGGCGGCACCCACCAGGCGCACCACCACTGCGATGTTGAAGAACACGTGCGCTGCCAACACCGCCAGTGCCGTGCCGTGCAGTCCGTCGGGCAGCAGCGCCAGGAACGCCGCACCCACCACCACGGTCGGCAGCATGAAGGGCACGGTCACCATGGCGCGCACTGCGCGTCGACCGCGGAACCGGAACCGGGCCAGCAGGTAGGCGGGCACGAAGCCGACCGCCATGGTCAGCACCGTGCTGGCGGCCGCCTGCCACAGGGTGAACCATGCGGCGCGCGCCAGCCTGCCCCCGTCGAACGCTGCCGTCACGGAGTCGCCGTCCACCACCCGGGCCAGCAGGGTGGCCAGAGGCAGGGCGTACAGCACCGCCAGCACCAGCACCGGTGCGGCAGCGAGCGCGGGCACCAGCCAGCGCGGCAGGTCGGTCAGCCGATGGCGATGTCGGCCCACTGCTGCTGCCAGGTGGCTCGGTTGGCCTCGATGGTGGCGGGGTCCAGCGAGTAGGGCTCGTCGGGTGACACGGCGAAGCGGGTGAACACCTCGGGCAGTTCCACGCGCGGGTTCGCGGGGTACACGAACAGCGTCAGCGGCAGTTCACGCTGGAACCGTTCGCCCGTCAGGAACTCCAGCAGTCGGCGTGCCTCGCCGGCGTGATCGGTGCCGCGCAGCACGCCGGCGTACTCGACCTGCCGGAAGCAGGTGCCCTCTGCCACCCCGGTGGGTGCCTCGCCCGTGGCGGGGTCGATGGGCGGGTCGGAGAACACCACCTCGGCCGGCGGACTGGTGCCGTAGCTCACCACCAGCGGCCGATCGCCCTCGCTGCCTGCCGCACCGCTGAAGCGCTCGTAGTAGGCGGTGCTCCACGAATCGACCACCTCGGCGCCGTTGGCCATCAGGTCGGTCCAGTACTGCTGCCAGCCCTCGGCGCCGTACCGGGCGACGGTGGCCAGCAGGAAGGCGAGACCGGGTGACGACGTGGTGGCGTCCTGCACCACCAGCAGGTCGCGGTACTGCGGCTGGGTGAGGTCGTCGAGTGTTGCGGGCGGCTGCAGGCCCTGTTCCGCGAACCAGGCGATGTCGTAGTTCACGCACACGTCGCCGTGGTCGACCTCGGTCGGTGTGCCCTCGAACAAGGTCGCATCGGTTGCTGCCGACAGCAGCGTGTTGTCGACGCCCCACATCACGTCGCCCTCGGGGTTGCCGGCCGTCAACGCGGCCTTGGTCACCATGGTGCCGGCGTCACCCGCCACCACGATCTCGACGCGGATGCCGGTGTCGGCGGTGAACTCCGCCAGCGCTGTGTTCAGCGGCGTGTCCTTCGTGGGGAACGAGTCGTAGGTGACGAGTCGAACGGTTGCGGGCGTGTCGTCGCCGCAAGCGGCAACTGCCGTCACCATCGCCGAACACAGCAACGCGACGAGGCAGCGCCTCACGGAGCCACCAACGTCAGCACGCCGGTGCGGCACTGCACCCTCACCGGGCCCTGTGCGATGTTGCTGATGCCCCTGGCCTCGTGCGGGCCCAGTGACTCGCCGTGCAGTTCCCATGTCGCTCCTTGCAGGGTGATGCCAGTGGCTGGGCCGTGCAGCGCCAGCAACGAGAACGTGGCCCCGGCTGCCAGCGACACCTCGGCTGGCCGCTCAGCGTGCACTACTGCGATCCGCGTGCCGCCCACCAGGGCTCGAATCTCCTCGAACGCTGCAAGGGCAGGGTGGCCCAGCGCCAGCAGCGTGCCCAACTGATGATCGAGTCGCTCGTCGGTGCCGGCACTCCGGCCGAGCAGCAGCAGCCGCCGGGCCCCCGGCACCTGCAGCGCGGCGGCCAGCGCCAACTCGGTGTCGGTGGCGTCCTTGTTCGTAGGGTGTTGCTGCACCGGCACGGAGTGCGCCGCCGCCCATTGGCTGCCGGCAGCGCTGATGCTGTCGAGGTCGCCCACCAGCAGTTCCGGCCGCAGGCCCAGCGCCAGCGCATGGTCGAGCCCGCTGTCGGCGGCCACCACGACAGCGTCGTCGGCGATGTGGGCGCGAGCCGAGGGGTGCAACGCCCCGCCGCCGACGACGACCACCACCTGTGTCACGTTCACTCCCTCCGCTGGCATTACCCAGATCAGGTTCTCGGGTCGGTGGATCGCCCACCCTCTCAGCCCTGGTTCGAGCTCCCCGTGTGTTGTGCGACCGAGTGTACCGGCGAGCCGCGGGAGGGGCTAGGCGCGCCCGCGTTGGGTCTGGATGGTGACGGCCACCAAGCCCAGGATGACCAGTGCCCCGCCCACCATCTGCATCCCGTTCACGGTGCTGCCCAGGAACAGCACGCTCCACAGCACGGCGAGCGCCGGCTGCGACACCTGCAGCATGCTGATCACACCCACGGGCACGAACTTCTGGGCGAACACCATCAGGCCGTGCGCCGCGGTGCCGGTCACCACACCCAACAGCGCGATGAACACGACCGACCGCCACGTGACCTGCTGGATGGTGCCGGGGAACACGAAGAGCGTGAGCGGAAGGATGACCACTGCGGCGATCGGCGTGATGCTGGCCATCACGGCTGCCACCGAGCGGCCGGTGCGCAGGGCGCGACTGGTCAGCAGGTAGACGGCCCACATGGCAAGGCCGCCGCCGATCCATGCGATGCCCGCCCACGAGAACTCACCCGTCGGCGGCGCGTTGAACAGCACGAGTGCCAACCCGGCGATCGAGATCACGCCGAATGCCAGTGCGTCGGCGCGCAGTTTCTCCTTGAAGAACCACGCCCCCAGTGGCACCACCAGCAGTGGCGTGAGGGCCCCGGTGAACTCGGCCGAGGCGATGGAGGTCTTGGTGACGCCGGTGAAGAAGAACGCGATGTTCAGCCCGAACACGATGCCGGGCACCAGCGCGGCGCGCAGGTCGTCGCGGCTCAGCCAACGGCCCTCGGTGACGCGCAGGATGCCCACCCAGATGAAGGTGCACAGGATCATGCGCCAGAACGCCACGGTGACACCGGGGGTGTGCGACAGCTTCACCAGCGTGGAACCGGCGCTGAAGCAGAGGATGACGGCCACCAGCGCCAGCAGCCCCAGCGACCGGCCCTGGGGTCGTTGGCGCCCGGGACTCACTCGGTGGTCTTCCGGCGGATGTCGGGCTCGATGTAGATCATGTCGGCGATGGGCACCGCGGACCGCAGTCGAGCCTCGGTGTCGTCGATGGCGGCGGCCAGTGCCGGCACGTCGAGGGAGTGCTCGTAGTCGACCTTCACGGCCACCAACAGTTCGTCGGGGCCGAGGTGCATGGTGCGCAGGTGGATGATCCCGTTCACCAGCGGTGTCGATTCGATGGAGCCGCGGATGGCATCGACGTCGGTGTCGCTGGCAGCCTCGCCGATCAGCAGGCCCTTCATCTCGATGGCGAGGATGATGGCGATCACCACCAGCAGCACGCCGATGGCGATCGAGCCGACGGCGTCCCAGCGAGGCTGGCCGGTGACCTCGGCCATGGAAAGGCCGAACAGCGCCATGATCAGGCCGGCCTCGGCGCCGATGTCCTCCAGCAGCACCACGGGCAGTTCGGGCGACTTCGCGGTGCGGATGAAGTTCCACCAACTGCGCGAACCGCGCACGTGGTTGGCTTCCCTCACCGCGGTGCGCAGCGAGAACGTCTCGAGCACGATCGACACGATGAGGATGACGTAGGCGACGATCGCGTTGTCGATCTCGTGCGGGTGCCACAACTTCTGGATGCCCTCGTACAACGCGAACAGGCCGCCCATGCTGAACAGCACCAACGCCACCACGAACGACCAGAAGTAGCGCTCCGGCCCGTAGCCGAAGGGGTGCGTGCGGTCGGCGGGGCGCTTGCCGCGCTTGCCGCCGAACATCAGCAACGCCTGGTTGCCGGTGTCGGCAACGCTGTGGGCCGATTCGGCCAGCAGCCCAGCCGAGCGGGTGATGAGGAAGCCCACGAACTTCGCCACGGCGATGCCGAGGTTGGCGAAGAACGCGGCGATGATCGCTTTCCTGCTGCCGTCCTGCACGGCGCCAACCTACCGGTTCTGTTCGGCGGCGATGAGTTGTGCCAATCGCCGGCGGAAACGCACGCCGCCCGTGTCGTTGCGCAGGTAGATCGGTTCGCTGCCGTCGCGCTCGGCCTCGTCGAGCCCGCGCTGCACGGCCTCGAGCACCACCTTGTCCTCCGCGAACGCTGCCTTCACCGAGGCTGCGAAACGCAGCGACACCTCTGCGTCGTCGGCCATCACGTTGCGCATCTGGAACCAGAAGTAGCGCGTGGTGTGCTCGTCGACGGGGGTGAGGAAGTTGTAACTGTCCATCAGGAACGTGTCGGGGTGCATCGATCGGCCCTCACCGCCGGTTCCCGCCGGACAGAACACGGCGGTGATGAGGGCGTTGCTGGGGTAACGCACCTCGTACTGCTGCTTGCGATCGCAGTTGCCCTCGAACGGAAGGTACGGCTGGTAGAAGGGCGGCGACGGGGTGTCGGCGAGCCAGCGCCACACGGTGACACCGTCGTCGCCGATGGTCACCTGCATCGCGGTGTCGTCGGTGCCGGCGCCGGCGAACGAGCCGGGGTGCACCCATGCCACGTGTGACGGGTCGAGCAGGTTGTCGGCGATCAGCAGGTGGTTGCAGCGCACCACCATGTCGTCACCCTCGGTGCAGCCCCAACCCGGCTCGCCCCAGTGGCGCACCTCGAAGATGTCGGCGGGGTCGGCCAGCGCGGGCTCGCCCAGCCACAGCCACAGCAGCCCGTAGCGGGCCACCACCGGGTGGGCGTCGACGGCGGCGTTGGGTGGGACGGTGCCGTTGGTTGGTGCGGCCACGCAGGTGCCGGTGCAGTCGAAGCGCATGCCGTGGTAGCCGCACTCCAGCACGTCGCCCTGCACCCGGCCCATCGACAGTGGCAGCTTGCGGTGCGGGCATGCGTCGTCGAGTGCCGCGTAGGTGCCGTCGGTGCGGCGGTACACCGCAACCTTGCGCCCGGCCACCTGCACCGCCAGGGGACCGTCGCCCACCTCGCGCTCCCAGGCGGCCGCATACCAGGCATTGCGCATGAACACGTCCCGCATCGTAGGCATGGGGTTGAATGGCGGCCATGAACGAGTTCGAGGGACGGGTTGCGCTGGTCACCGGTGGCGGCAGGGGCATCGGCCGTGGCATCAGCGAGTTGCTGGCCGCGATGGGCGCGACCGTGGCGGTGAACTATCGCTCGGATGCCGATGCGGCGGCCGACACGGTGGCCACCATCCATGCGGCCGGTGGCGAAGCCAAGGCCTACGCTGGCTCGGTGGCCGAGGTGGCCGACTGCGCCGCGATGGTCGATGCGGTGGTGGCCGACTTCGGTGGCATCGACATCCTCGTGTGCAACGCCGGCATCGCCTCGCGCGGGCGAGCGGTGGCCGACACCGACCCCGACGAGATGATGCGCGTCGTTGCCACGCATGCCTTCGGCGCGCACCACCTCAGCCGTCTGGCGCTGCCCTCGCTGCGTGCGCGTGCCGCACAGTGCGGCCGGGCCGACATCGTGATGATCTCGTCGGTGGCCACCAGCCACATGGGCGCGAACGGGGCGCCGTACAACATGGGCAAGGCGGCGCTGGAGGCCTTGGCACTCACGCTCGCCAAGGAGGAACGGCCACACCACATCCACGTGAACGTGGTGGCGCCCGGACTGGTCGAGACCGACATGGGAGTCCGCCTCAGCCGGGCGATGACCGGCAACCGCGAACTCACCGACCTGCGCTCGCTGGACGCGATGTCGCCGTTCGGACGGGTGTGCCAACCGATCGATGTGGCGAGGGTGGTTGCGTTCGTGTGCAGCGATGCTGCCGGCTACGTGACGGGTCAGTGCATCGAGGTGGATGGCGGCGGTCGGTAGTCTCCGCGCCCGCCCCGAGGGCGGCGGTGGTCAGCGCGGCAGTGTGCTGTCGGCCCTGGGCAGTTCCACGAACGTGCGGCCGGGCGTGAGGCGGATGGGGTTGCCGTCGTCGTCGACGAGCGTGAACACCTGCGTGCGGTCGGGGCGCGTCCACGTGCCGTGCACCAAGTTGCCGCCGGTGTGCACCCACGCCTCGCCAGAGCCCACGCTCACCGCGTCAGGGCTGTCGGAGATGCCCGGGTTGTAGGTCATCACCAGCACCACCACGTTCTCGGTGGTGAGCAGTTCGCCGCTGAGGTCCTTGTCGGCCTTGCCGTTCTGCTCGCGCTCGTACCTGCCCGTGGCGGGGTTCCACGTCCAGCCGATCTTGTACGACTCGATCTTCAGGTCGATGCCCGCGGAGCGGCGGCCCAACAGGGCCTCACCGGGCTTGCGGTACTGGAACTGCTGGGGCGGGGTGCCGGCCTCGGGGAACTGCAGCGCCTTGAGTTTGTCGACGTTGAACATCAGCGTGAACTCGACGGGGCTGTCATCGCCGGAGCGGTAGCAGGTGTTCTGGCAGCGGAACTGGCTGACGTCGATCAGGTCGCTGGCCTCGATCTCGTTGGTGACGGTGCGGTTGCCGCCGGCCCAGGCGAACACCGGACGGTTCAGCGAACCGAGCAGGTCGACGTCCTGGCGACGGCCCGAGCGCACCGGGCCCACCTCACTGGCCGACTGGCTGTGGTAGACGAACGCGAAGCGGGTGACGTTCGCGTTGATGATCTCCTCGTAGATGATGTCGGCGGTCTGGCTGTTGCGCTGCGGGTGGCGGTCGTAGTTGCCCACCTTCACCACGATGGCGGGCGCGGCGGCCAGCGCGGGGTCGTCGACGGGCAGGCCGGTGAGCGGCCACACCGGCTTCGGGGCCTCGGTGGTGGTGGTCGCCGCCTCGGTGGTGGTGGGGTCGAGGGAGGTGGTGGCCTCGGCCGTGCTCGGTGCCGCGGTGGCTGCTGCGGTGCTGACGGGTGCGGCGGTGGTGGGCGCGGAGTCGCCGCCGCGACCGCAGGCGGCCACGAGCACCGCAAGGGCGCCGAGGGCGATCAGCCGGGGGGAACGCATGGCTCGATTTTGGCAGCGGCGGCACACCGTTTTGCGGCACCGAACGGGTGACACATTTCCCAAGTCCGCTCTAGCCTTATCCGGGTGACCACTGTTCCCCCCACCAGCCCGCTCGCCGGGGCAACCAGCCCCCTCGCCGCCGCGGCGCCCGCGGGTGAACCCTCGGCGCACATCATCACGATCACGCCCGAGGCGCTGGTGAAGCTGGCCGAACTGCGCGACACCGAGCCCGATGCCGACCGGCTGGGTCTGCGCCTCGAGATCATCAGCGGCCCGGGCGAGGAGTTCCAGTACGACCTCAGCTTCGATGTGGTCACCAAGGCTGCGTTCGCCGATGAGGTGCGCACGCACACCACCGACGGCCTGTCGATGAAGGTGATCGTGGCCGCCAACAGCATCGAACTGCTGCAGGGCGCCACGCTCGACTACACCGACTCGGCCGGTCTGGTCATCCGCAATCCCAACAAGCCGCTGGCGCCGATGGTCGAGGGCCTCGTGCGCGACGACGAGATGAGCGCGCAGATCGAATCCATCATCTCCGTCGAGGTCAACCCGGCGCTGGCCGCCCACGGTGGCTTCGTCACGTTCATCGGCCACGACCAGGCCGGCACCGCGTACCTCACGATGGGCGGCGGCTGCCACGGCTGCTCGATGAGCCGCATGACGATGCTCGAAGGTGTGCAGACCACACTGCTCGAGCAGGTGCCCGGCCTCGAGCGCGTGCGCGACCTCACCGACCACGCCAGCGGCGAGAACCCCTACTACCACTGAGGCCCGGGGTCACCCGTTCAAGGTGGTCGTCTCCGGGCGGCAGACCGGCGACTGGTCGAAGATGCACACGGTGTCGGGCGTGATCGGGTCGACCGAGGTAGTGCTGGTCTCCACCGGAACGGCGCCCTCCACCATGGTGTCGACGATGACGCCAGGAGCGCACGGCGCGGGATACGGCTCGCTCGCTCCCTGCGACGTGGTCGACTCGTGGGCAATGGTGGGTACAACGGAGGTGCCCGGCACCACGATCGTTTCGCCCACCCGGAAGTAGTCGAAGTCCGGGGTCGCGGTGTTGGCCGCGAGTAGGTCTTCCAGCCGCACCCCCAACTTCGTTGCCACCCCAGCTGGCGTGTCGCCAATCTCGACCACGTACAACATCACGGTCGTCACCGACGCCTCCTGCAGGGGCGGTTGGTCCGCGGGGAGCAGCGACTCGACGGGTGCACTGGTGGGTGCGATGGCGATGCCGCAGTCGATGCTGGTGGTCGGCCCGGCGGTGGTCGCATCGTTGCCGACGCCCAGGTCCACCCCGCCGTCGCCGGGGGTGAGGGCGGCTCGAGTGTCGTGGCGCAGCGACTGCAGGCCAACCGCGGTGGCGCCCACCAAGGTGAACGCGCCCACCATGCCACAGGTGCGGCGGCGGTGCATGCGGCGCGCCCGGGTGCGCATGTCGCCGAAGTGCGGGCGGATGTCGCCGGGCACGCGCACCGACTCGAAGGCGTCGTGCAGCAGGTGGTCGATGTCGTTCATGTCAGGGAACCTTTCGTTCAGGTGATCTCGTTGCGCAGTCGGGTGAGCGCCCGGTGCAGGGTGGACTTCACGGTGCCCGCCGGCATGCCGAGCGTTTCGGCGATCTCGGCCTCGGAGAGGTGCAGTTCGTACCGCAGCACCACCACGTTGCGTTGCCGTGCTGGCAGTCGCCGCACGGCGTCGACCACGTGGTTGTAACCGAGGTTGCCGTGTTGCTCGGAGAGCATCGGCTGCCGACACACGACGCGCCGCCTCCGCAGCACACGACGACTGCCGTTGAGCACGCACACGCGCAGGTAACCGACGGGGTTCGCCAGTGTGCGGTAGCGCAGGTACACGGCAGCGAAGGCCTCCTGCACCACTTCCTCGGCCTGATCGGGGGCATCGACGAGCGCGGTGGCCAGTCGAACCATCGGCCGGAACTCGCGTTGGTACAGCACCTCGAACGGTTCGTGGACCACCGTCGACTCCGTGGCCGCGACCTCCTCGGCCGTCAGGGGTGCTGCTGCATCGCTCATTCACCCACTACGAGGCGTGAGCCGTTCGATCGGTTCCATCAGCAGTTCGAGGTCGGGCCCGAAGGTGGCGACGTGCCCGCTGCCCGGCAGCACCAGTCGCTGCACCGGGCCACCGAGTTGCGCGGCCAGCGCGTCGAGCGCCCACGGGTCGGCCGTGTCGTCGAGCGCCCCGGTGGCCAACACCACCGGCACCCGCACATCGGCAAGCGGCACGGCAAGGGCGCCGTGAACCATCTGCAGCACGGCGCGCACGGGCAGCCGTGCGTGGCCAGGCTCGCCCTCGGCCAGCGGTGCGTCGATCCACTCGAGGCCACGTGATGCCTGCCACTCCAAGCCTTCGGCGGCGTCGGGGTCGGCGAG
>JBJTXX010000064.1:0-5091 GCA_046082485.1 Actinomycetota bacterium | reverse complement strand
CTTCTCCTCGCCACGCCGGTCGTAGGGCAGCGGTTCGTAGAGCACCTCGGCGAGGTCGGGCCGGGTGCGCACGAGTTCGTTGTGGATCGCCACTGCGTTGGCCACGCAGCTCAGGCCGCCGCTGCGTGCCGTGCGGAGGCACAGCAGGCCCACGAGGTCGGAGCCGTCGGTGTGGTAGTCGAGGGCGATGCCACCGAACTCGTTGCCACGTGCGGTGGGGTCATCGATCTTCTTGCCCTGATCGGTGACGTCGCCCAGCACGTGGCCGTACTTGTTCTGCGGCCACGGCTCGCCCATGTGCAGGCCGATGCCCCAGTAGAGCAGCGACAGTTCGTCGTCGGTGTAGCGGGCGGTGTCGAGCGCGCTGATGCGACCGAAGCCGCGGCCGTCGATGAGCTCGGCGGCAAACCCGTCGAGCCGTGCACGCAAGCCCTCGAGCGGGAAGTGTTCACGCCGCAGTTCGAGCGGATCACTGCTGTGGGCGAGCGCATGGCGCAGGGCGGTGTCGAACTCGGCATGGTCGTCGTCGGTGAGTCGCAGCGTCCATGCGCCCTCGTCGGTGATGTCGCCGGCCCGCCATTCGGCTGCGGGCTCGAGCTGTTCGATGGTCATGCCGTGCCCCTCACGAGTCGGCCGGGGAGGGCCCCGGTGTGTTCGCCGCCGGCGTACGTCTCGACGCCGCTGACGACGGTGTGCAGATAGCCGTCGACGCGCTGCAGCAACCGCTTGCCGCCTGCCGGCAGGTCGAACGACATCATCGGGCGGTGCAGGCGCAGGCCGTCGAGGTCGATCACGTTCACGTCGGCCTTCATGCCGGGCGCCAGCACACCCCGGTCGGCGAGGCCCACCATGCGCGCGGTGCGCATCGTCTGCTTGGCGATCACGTGCTCGACCGACAGACGCGGGCCGCGGGTGCGGTCGCGCACCCAGTGCGTGAGCATCGTGGTGGGGAAGCTCGCATCGCAGATGGTGCCCACGTGCGCGCCGCCGTCGGCGAGGCCGAGCACCGAGTGCTCGCTCAGCAGCATCTCGCGCACGGCGTCGAGGTTGCCCTCGCTGTAGTTGAGGAACGGGATGTAGAGGAAGCCGCGGCCACCATCGGCGAGCAGTTCGTCGACCGCGTGCTCGGTGGGGCTGATGCCGGCCGCTGTGGCGCGTGCGGCGATGCTGCGCTCGGGCCCGGGCTCGTAGTCGGGCGGGTCGCCGAGCACGAACGTGCGCTCCCAGTTGAGGCGGCCGGCACCCAACTCGTTCACCACTGCGGCACGCACGTCGGGTGCCGACAGGCGTGCCACCCGCTCGGCGAGCGGCAGGTGCTTCAGCGCCCGTGCGGTGGCCGACGAGTCGAGCGGATTGATGGTGGCCTGCAGGCCGAGCAACAGGCCCACTGGCCGGGCGGCCACCTGCGCAGTGACGGCGAGTCCGCGCTCGTTGCCCTCGGCGATGGCTGCCATGAGGCTGCGCCACTTCTGGGGGCGCACGTCGGCCTGGGCCACCGAGATGCTGAGCGGTCGGCCCGAAGCCTCGGCCATCGCGAGGATGGTGTCGAGCTCGTCGGGTTGGGCGAAGTCGCTCACCACCTCCAGCACGCCGCGCCCGGCCGCGCCGATCGCCGCAGCGATGCCCACCAACTCCTCGCGCGCTGCCGTGAGCGTGGGGGTGAACTCGCCCCTCACGGTCTTGTGGTTCATGGTGCGCGACGTGGTGAAGCCGAGGGCGCCGGCCTCGATGGCCTCACGGGCGATGCGACCCATCTCGACGATCTCGTCGGCCGTCGAGGCCTCACGATCGGCCCCTCGCTGACCCATCACGAACAACCGCAGCGCGCCGTGCGGCACCTGCATGCCGACGTCGATGTCGTGGGGCCGCTGCTCGATGGCATCGAGGTACTCGGCGAACGACTGCCAGTTCCACTGCAGACCCTCGTGCAGCGCGGCACCGGGAATGTCTTCCACTCCCTCCATCAGTTCGATCAGTTGCTGATGGTCAGTGGGCTTCACCGGTGCGAAGCCGACACCACAGTTGCCGTTCACCACGGTGGTGACGCCGTGCCACGACGACGGCGCCACGAACGAGTCCCATGTCACCTGGCCGTCGTAGTGCGCGTGCACGTCGACGAATCCGGGGGTGACGAGCGCTCCCTGCGCGTCGATGGTGCGTGCGGCCGCGCCGTCGACCCGGCCGACCTCGACGATGCGACCGTCGGCGATGGCCACGTCCGCAGTGCGTGCGGGTGTGCCCGTGCCGTCGACGACGGTGCCGCCGCGGATGACGATGTCGTGCTGCGCCATGGACCCCCCTCGAGCCGGTGGTGACAGCCTTTCATCTCCGTCAGGTGGCGTGTGCACCGCGACCGACCCCGCCGTACGATCCGTGTCGTGAACGTGCGTCTCGACGACTGGTTCGTCCGCGATCTGCAGGGCCTCTACGAGCCGTGGCAGGCGGCCGAGGCACCCCAGCCCAGCCTGCTCGCCCTGAACGACACGCTCGCCGCATCGCTCGGGTTCGACCCGGCCGAGCTCGCCTCGCCCGAGGGCATCGCGACGCTGGTGGGCGCCACGCTGCTGCCGGGGTCGCGCCCGGTCGCGCAGGCGTACGCGGGGCACCAGTTCGGCGGCTACAGCCCACGCCTCGGCGACGGCCGCGCCCTGCTGCTGGGCGAGGTGGTCACCCCTGACGGGCGCCGCCACGACATCCACCTGAAGGGCTCGGGCCGCACGCCGTTCTCGCGTGGCGGCGACGGCAAGGGGCTGGTGGGGCCGATGCTGCGCGAGTACCTGATCAGCGAGGCGATGCACGCCCTCGGCATTCCCACCACCCGCTCGTTGGCCGTGGTGGCAACGGGGGAACTGGTGCCGCGCGAGGAACTGACCCCCGGTGCCGTGCTGGTGCGGGTGGCCGCCAGCCACCTGCGCGTGGGCACGTTCCAGTACGCGGCGCACACCGGCGACCTCGACCTGCTCGAGCGGCTCACCCGCCACGCCATCGACCGTCACCACCCCGCGGCGGCGGAGGCCGACAACCCTGCGCTCGCCCTGCTGGAGGGCGTGGTGCGGGTGCAGGCGGCGCTGCTGGCGCGCTGGATGCTGGGCGGCTTCGTGCACGGCGTGATGAACACCGACAACACCACGATCTCTGGTGAGACCATCGACTACGGACCGTGCGCCTTCATGGACCGCTATCACCCTGGCACCGTGTTCAGCAGCATCGACCACGGTGGCCGCTACGCGTATGGCAACCAGCCGGCCATCGCGCAGTGGAACCTCGCCCGCCTGGCCGAGGCGTTGTTGCCGTTGATGGCCGAGACTCCCGAGGCGGCGGTTCCCCTCGCCACCGAGGTGCTCCGCGGCTTCGGCGACGCGTTCCAGCAGCACTGGTCGCGTGGCATCCTCGCCAAGATCGGTCTGCCCGAGTCCGCGTGGGGTGATGGCTCCCTCGTCGACGAACTGGCCTCGATGATGCAGCAGCAGTCGGTGGACTTCACGTCGTTCTTCCGGGCGCTCTCTGCTGCGGTGCGGGGCGACGACTCGACGGTGCGGGCGATGTTCGCCGATCCTGCGGTGTTCGACGCGTGGGCTGCCCGGTGGAACGCCGAACGTCAGCACAACCCGCGCCCGGCCGATCAGGTTGCAGCGGCGATGGACCTCGTGAACCCGGTCTACATCCCGCGTAATCATCTGGTGGAGGCCGCACTCGGCGCTGCGACCGAGGGCGACATGCAGCCCTTCCGCGAACTGCTCGACGTGCTGGCCCGACCGTTCACCGAACGGCCGGGGCTGGAACGCTTCGCCCAGCCCGACTCGCCCTGGGCTCCGGCGCACCGCACGTTCTGCGGCACCTAGTTCGCCCTGCTGCGCGGGCGTCGCAACGTCCGAATGGGCACACCGCGGGTGCAATCGGCACTCGCCGCGCTCGGGGCACTGCGCTCCGCCGACACGGTGGTGCTGGGTCTGCCGCGCGGTGGGGTGCCGGTCGCGGCCCGTGTGGCCACGGCCCTCGGTGCCCCGCTCGACGTGATCGTGGTGTGCAAGTTGGGCGCGCCGATGCAGCCCGAGTTGGCGGTGGGCGCCGTGGTGTGCCGCGGTGGCAGGCCCGACCTGGCGCAGGATCGTCTGCAGGAGGTGACGGCGCCCACGCTCATGCTGTTCGGCAGTGACGACCGCACCGTGGTGGAACTGAACCGCCGGGCCGCGGGGGCGATGCACTGTGAGCACCGCGTGCAGGAGGTGACGGGGGCAACGCGCCTGTTCGAGGAACCTGGCGCGCTGGAGCGCGTGGCCGAGGAGGCAGCGCAGTGGTTCCGCACGCGGCTGGCCGTTCCGGCCGGCACCGGCTGAGCCATTCGAGGCAGCGTTGGCCGTGAGCTCGCAGATACCCGCACGGGTTCAACCCATGTAGATCGTGCGGCGTTTCGACACGGAGTCGCGGTCCACCGGGTCGGCCGTGGCGAACCGTGCCACCAACTCGCGACGCAGGTCCGCGAAGGGCACGACCGCATCGATCACCATGTCGGCCGCCAACCGGTAGAGGTCGACGTCGGCCTCGTACTCGGCGCGCCGTGCGGCCACGTAGGCCGCGCGCTCGTCGGGGTCGTCGATGGCAGTGATCTTGTTGGCGTACACCGCGTTCACTGCGGCCTCGGGGCCCATCACGGCGATCTTGGCGGTGGGGAGTGCGAGCGTTGCGACGGGGTCGAACGCCGGCCCCGACATGGCGTACAGGCCGGCGCCGTAGGCCTTGCGGATCACGACCGAGACCTTGGGCACCGTCGCCTCGGAGACGGCGGTGATCATCTTGGCCCCGTGACGGATGATGCCGTCTCGCTCCACCTGGCTGCCGATCATGAAGCCCGGCACGTCGGCGAGGAACACGAGCGGCACACCGAAGGCGTCGCACAACCAGATGAACCGGGCCGCCTTGTCGGCGGAATCTCCGAAGAGGACGCCGCCCTTGTGCATCGGGTTGTTGGCGACGATCCCCACCGGGCGCCCCTCGAGCAGCCCCAGTCCGACCACCAGTTCGGGGGCGAACAACGGTTTGATCTCGAAGAACGACTCGGCGTCGACGAGTCCGTCGATCACGTCGTGGACG
>JBJTXX010000063.1:0-3911 GCA_046082485.1 Actinomycetota bacterium | reverse complement strand
CAGGTGTCGGGCAGTGAGTCGACGATCCGTCGGTCGATGTCGTCGAGTTCGATCGGTGGGACCGCCGGCCAGGAGCGTCCGTCACGGGGTGGCGGCTCCCGGTTGTCCGCATCCAGGTTCCACGTCCCGCCGACGGGTTCGCCGTCCTCGACCAGCACGTCGTGGCGCAACCGCTGGTGTCGGTAGAAGTCCTCCATGCGGAGCCGGCCCGGTCGCGAGTCCGCCCACTCGGCGAACTCATCGGGGTGGCACAGGAACTGGTTTGTGCGCACCAGTGCGACGGCCAGCCGTCGCAGCAGCTCCGCGCCGTCGATGCTGGCCGGCTCGGTGGCCACCACCTCGATGGGTGCGAACTCGGCGACGTGGGCGCGGAAGCCGTCGGCCAACGAGTCGGCACGGCGCATGTCGACCAGCCAACCGGCCGCGCGCAGTTCGCCGGCGAAGTGGTGCATCGCCGACACCACGAAGTGGGCGCGTTGCACGTGGAAACGGCGGGTCGCCAGTTTCGCCGAGCTCTCCACCATCAGCACTCGGTGGGTGGCGGGCGTCGCCGCGGCGAGCGCCCCGAGCGACGCGTCGAGTTGGTCGCCCAGCACCCAGACGGTGCGCGGCGGGTGAACCGGGTTCATCCAGCCATCTCGAGCAGCCGCTTGCCGGCCTTGTCGCGCCCCAGCATGATCAGCACGTTCGCGTCACTGAGCTCCTCGGAGCCGCCCGCGATCCACGCCGGCACGGGCATCTGGTAGAGGTCGACCCCGCCCATGAGCTTGCTGATCGACCGGGCTTGCGCCTCTGCCCCTTCGACGACGTAGATCTTGCTGACGTCGAGGTTGCGGTCGATGCCGGCGCCGTTCGTGGCCTTGCGGACCTCGTAGCCCAGGAGCGAGAACTCGTCGGTCAGCACCCCTGCTGCGCCGTTCACGTCGGAGCAGTTGGCGATCTTCACGATGGCACCGGCGATCACGAGCGGTTCGCTGGTCGTGGTCGTGGACGCGGGCAGCGTGCTCACCGGGACGGTGGTGGGCGGCAGCGTCGTGGTGCTGGCGGGCGCGCTCGTGAGTGGCGAGGTGGGCGCAGCGTCCGGGGTGCTGCTGCAACCGACCGTCACGAGGGCCACGAGCGCGATGATGGCCGGGGCGGTCGGACGGAGGCGCACCGCAACAGCCTGCCCACTGGACGGAGTGAACTCAAGTACCGCCCCGTGGAATGCTGGCGGACATGGAGGTGATGGTCCGCGACGCTCGGGATGGTGACTGGCCGGCGCTCGTCGACATCGCCGCCCAGGGAGGTTCGCCCGACGCCGACCCGGTCCACCTCGCGTTCCTCGCCGAAGCGGGCCGCTTGCTCGTTGCGGACGGCGCCGACGGCGTCGAGGGGTTCGTCGGAGCCGTGCCGTTGCGTGGGGCCGTGATGGTGACGGACCTGTTCGTGGCTGCCGGGAGGCGAGGCCACGGTGTCGGTGGTGCACTGCTCGGCGCGGCACTCCCGGCGGGTGTCGGCGCCTTCACGTTCGCCTCGGCCGACCCCGCCGCCCTCGCGGCCTATCGCCGAGTCGGCATGGCCGTGCACTGGCCGCTGCTGACGATGCGCGGCGCCGCCTGTGGTGGCTCACAACACCAGGAGCGGCAGTGGTCGGGCACCGACGACGCAGTGGCCGGTCACCTGAGACGCTGTGGTGCATTCAGCACCGGCCACGCCCTCGTCGGCCACCGGGGCGCGGTTGCACATCTGCATCGGCTCGAAGCCCCGGCCGGGGTCGTTGCGCGGGCTCTGGCCGAGGTGTGTTCGAGCCTGGCAGAGGGCACCCCCATCGAGGTCAGCGTTCCCGCGGGGTCACCCCTGCTGAACGAACTCGTGCTCCGCGACTTCCGCATCGTCGACGTCGACATCCACTGCTGCACCGCCGGTTTCGTGCTCGACCCCGGCCTTGCCGCGGTGCACCGCGGCCTCTGCTGAGCCCGGCCCGCGCCGGCGCTGCGGGCGGCGTCAGGTCTCGAGCGGGGGCAGCCGCCAGTCGATGGGCGGCAGTCCCACCTGCTCGAGCGCAGCGTTGGTGCGGCTGAACGGGCGCGAGCCGAAGAACCCGTTGTGGGCGCTCAGCGGGGACGGGTGCGCTGACTCGAGCACCACGTGCCGGTCGAGGTCGATGAACGACTTCTTGCGCCGAGCGGAGGCTCCCCACAGCAGGAACACCACCCGGTGGGGCTTGTCGTTGACGGAGCGAAGCACGGCGTCGGTGAACAACTCCCACCCCTTGCCCTGATGCGACGCCGCCTGCCCGGCCCGCACCGTGAGGGTGGTGTTCAGCAGCAGCACCCCTTGACGGGCCCATGCGGCGAGATGACCGTGCCCGGGCGGCTCGATGCCGAGGTCGGACTGCAGTTCCTTGAAGACGTTGACGAGCGACGGCGGCACATCGACCCCGTGTCGGACCGAGAAGCACAGGCCGTGGGCCTGACGGGGCCCGTGGTACGGGTCTTGCCCCAGGATCACCACCCTGGTGTCCGCGTACGAGGTGAGGTGCAGGGCGGCGAACACGTCATCGACCGGCGGGTAGACCGTGTGCCGGGCGCGCTCCTCGGCGACGAACTGCTGCAGCGGCTTCCAGTACGGCTTGGCGAACTCGCCTCGCAGCACCGGGTTCCAGTCCGTGGTCACGAGCCCATTATCCATCGGGCGTGCCACATGCCCCACCCCCGATGCATCGGCGCGGGCTACGTTGAGGGTCATGAGCGAGATCCTCGACGTTGACCTGCTCGCCTTCGAGCGCGGCACCGGTGAGCAACGCCGTGCCGTCGTCGACGGCGTGCGTCGCAGCCTGGTCACCGGGTTCGTCTACACCCGCCACGACCTGTCCTCCGACCTGCTCGACACCGCCTACGGCATGCTCGCCGAGTTCTTCGGCCGGCCGGCCGAGGTGAAGCAGCGGTTCGTGGCGCCCGAGTCGCACGGCCAGACCGGTTACACGGGGCTGTTGGTGGAGACCGCCGCGAGCAGCGACGTGCCCGACTGGAAGGAGATGCTCAACTGGGGCATCACCCTGCCGGTCGGTCATCCGCTCCGCGATCGCTATCCGCACCGCTACGGGAACCAGGTGCTGCCCGAGGGCGCAGTGCCGGGCATCACCGACGTGCTCAACACCTTCCATTCCGCCATCGAGCAACTGCAGCGACGGTTCCTGCGCGTGATCGCCGAGGGGTTGGGTTGCCACGAATCGTTCTTCGACGAGATGACCCACCACGGCGCAACGCTCACGCGCGCCATCCGGTACCCACCGATGGCACAGGCGCCCGGCACCCAGCACGTGTGGGCCGGGGCCCACGGTGACATCAACCTCATCACGGCACTGCCGCGGGCGACCGCGCCGGGGCTGCAGGTGCTGGTGGGCGATCAGTGGGTCGATGCGGTGGCACCCAACGGCCAGGTGATCATCAACACGGGGATGATGCTCGAACGCATCACGAACGGGGTCATTCCCACGGGCGTGCACCGCGTGGTGGCCGCCCCCGGCTTCGAGGGTGAGCGCTACAGCGTGGTGCAGTTCTGCCACCCGCGCCCCTGGACCATGCTCGCTCCGGTACCGGCATGCTGCACACCGGACAATCCGCCGCGCTTTTCCACCATCAGTGCCGCCGATGCTCTCGACGAGGTTCTGTATCAGATCAATCTCATCGAGGACGCCCGGCGAGTGGCCGACTGATCCGTCGGGAATCGATGATGGAGGACCAGGAGAGCCCCAAGCTCCCGACGCGGGATCTGGCTCTGGCGGTCGACATCGGCGGGACCAAGATGGCCGTGGGTCTGGTGACCCGCAAGGGCGAGTTGCTCGACCGCGACATCGTGCGCACCGATTCCGACAAGAACGCCGTCGATCTCTTCGAGAGTCTGCGGCAGATCATCGTGCGACAGAT
>JBJTXX010000062.1:0-7296 GCA_046082485.1 Actinomycetota bacterium | reverse complement strand
CACCAATGCGCAGACTGCATCCGAACCCTGCCGAGTCGGTCACCATCCACGAGTGCTACGACTTGCCCCGCCACGCGCACCCCGGACGGCCGTGGGTGATGCTGTGCATGGTGAGCGGTCTCGACGGGTCGACGACCGTGGGCAGTACGTCACGGGGTCTCAGCAGCGCCACCGACCAACAGTTGCTGCTCACCCTGCGCACCTTCGCCGATGTGATCCTCGTGGGAGCCAACACCGCCCGCTGGGAGGGCTACGGCCCGCCGAAGGGCACCGAGCAACGGGTCGCCGTCGTCTCGCGAACCGGCGACTTCGACTTCTCGTTGCCGATCTGGACCTCCGGCCGAGCCGTGCTGCTGATGCCGGAGGACGCCCCACAGGTGCCCGTGCCGTCGGTTCGTGCAGGTCTCGGCGACGTCGACCTCGCCCGGGCGCTGGCCAGCCTCGACGCGAGGGTGGTGCAGGCCGAAGGCGGGCCCACGCTGAACGGCCTGCTCGCCGCCGCCGACCTCGTCGACGAACTGAACCTCACCATCTCACCCCAGGTCACCGGAGGTGACGGCCCCCGGGCAGTGTCGGGCGCACCGGAGTTGCCCCGGCGCATGCACCTGGCCCACGTGCTCGAGGACGCGGGGTTCCTGTTCACGCGCTACGTGCGCAGGGCCTGAACCATCGCGGCGATCTCGAGCACCGCGGCTGCATGCACGAGGGCCTCGTCGGCGGACAGCGTCGGGCCCAGTTCGATGATGAAGCTCATCGCCTCGGGCAGGGTGGTGCGCACCCAAGTCGCGGCCACCCCGGTGTAGATGCCACCCGTCACCGTCTCGAGCGGAAGGCCAGTGAGTTGTGCGTAGCGCGCCCGCAGGGCCGAATCGGCGCCCTTCGACGGAGAGATGCGGAAGAGATCCTGGTGGTACCACAGCGTCAGCGCAGGGCGGATGCGAGACGTGAACTCGATGAAGGCACGTGTCTCGGGCTCGCTGGCGGGCCCTGTGCCGCTGTACTGCCATTCACCCGGCTGGGCGATCGCCGTCCAGTCGTGGGGGAAGTTGCGGTTCAGGTCGACACCGTTGACGTTGCCCCGCCGCTGCAGGGCCTGACCATCGGGGTTCATCGCCGGCAGCAGCCACAGGTCGACGCCGGAGGGCACCGGGAGGGCTTCGAGCACTTCCAGCACCGCCAACCCCGCGTCCTCGTCCCCGTGGATCACCCCCACCACGAGCACCACGGTGCCGCCTGCCGTGCCCCGGTGCCGTGCCGCGATGGGACGCCCACCTGCCGAGGTGCCGATGACCTCCTCACCCAGGAAATCCGATGCGGCCACCGAGGTCGGGGGCACGGTGCTGGAGGTGCTGTTCGTGTCCGGGACGGTGGTGGCCGGGAGGCTGCCGGGTGTCGTCGGGACGACTGCTGTTGCGGTGGTGCTCGTCGTTCCGACGTCGAACACCGTCGACGACGGCACCGAATCGCCGAGGGTCGCCGCCGAACTGCACCCGGCCAGCGCGAACAGCAGCGCCAGCCGACCGGCCCTCACGACTGCTGCAACTTCTTCAGCAGCACCAGTTCCCGCTGGAAGTCGGCCGCCGCGTCGAAGCCCTTGTAGACGCTCGCGAAACGGAGGTACGCCACCTCGTCGAGTTGGCGCAGTCGGTCGAGCACCTCCACACCGATGACCGACGACGGCACTTCAGGGCCTTCGAGACGGGCGACGTCCTCGACGTCTTCCCCCAGTTGCTCGATCTGCTCGGCGGTGACCGGCCGACCCTTGCACGCAGCGCTGATCCCGGCGATGACCTTGGCCCGGTCGAACGGCTCGCGCTGGCCGTTCGACTTCGAGACCATCAACGGAACTTCCTCGAGCCGCTCGTAGGTGGTGAACCGGTGCAGACAGGACAGACACGACCGACGGCGCCGGATGGCAGTGCCGTCGTCGGCTTCTCGGGAGTCGATGACCTTGGTGTCGTCGGCATGGCACTTGGGGCACCGCATCTCGGCGAGGCTAGCCGCCGAGAGTGGCCGATGACCGCTACGGCAGCACGACCTGCTGGCCGATCTGCAGCAGTGTGCCACCGTTGTGCTCGATCAGCAGGTCGACATAGTCGGAGAGTGAGCGATCGCCATGGTGAACCCGAGCGATGGACCACATCGTGTCACCCGGCTGCACGAGGTAGGTCTGGGTGGAAACGGGGCGAACCGCGGAGGCGGAGGCAGGATCGCCCCCACGGTTCGCCACGACATCACCGGCGCCCACCCACACCGCGGCGACCACGGCGATGAGCACCAGTGCGACCAGCAGCCGACGACGGATGTACACCTGCGTCGTCGGCCGGGATGCCGCCTGGCGGGGGGCGGCAAGACGGGAGGGAACCGCAACTGCGTAGCGGGGCATGCTGTGCTGGCGGCGGGAAGTACGGGCCGGAGCAAGAGTTGCGGTCGACATGATCTACATCCTCCACGAGGGGTGTCACAGGGTTTCGCCAGCCCTCGACCGGATCTGGTGGAACCGGGCCGGACCGAACGGGATCGAACGAACGTTCGCAGTCTGCCAGAACAGTTGTTCGATCGTCAACCTCCGACCGAACATTTGTTGCACGAACGGATGTTTGACCGCGTCGGCGAACGCGTGTACGCTGCCCGACATGGCCGCACGACCTGACAGCACCTCCCCCCAGCTCACCGATCGCCAGCGAGGCATCCTCGAGGTCATCGAGAATAGCATGCGCGACCGTGGCTACCCGCCCAGCGTGCGCGAGATCGGCGAGGAAGTCGGCCTCACCTCTCCATCCACGGTGCACAGCCACCTGGAATCGCTGCAGCGCATGGGCTTCCTGCACCGGGACCCCACCAAACCGCGCGCCATCGAGGTTCGATGGGACCCTTCCTCCGACGCGGTCATGGAGCGCCGCCCTGTCCGGCACGTTCCGCTCGTCGGCGATGTCGCCGCCGGCACCGACGTGCTGGCCCAGGAGAACGTGGAGGAACTCTTCCCGCTGCCGGAGGACTTCACGGGCACCGGTGGCGACCTGTTCATGCTCCGCGTCCGCGGCGACTCGATGATCGAGGTCGGCATCATGGACGGCGACTTCGTGGTGGCCCGCAGCCAGAGCACCGCCGACAACGGCGACATCGTGGTGGCCGGCATCCCCGGTGAGGAAGCCACCATCAAGACCTACCAGCGCAAGGCTGGAACGGTCACGCTGCTACCCGCCAATGCCCGCCTCGCGCCGATGGTGTTCCGGCCCGAGGAAGTGCGGGTGTTCGGTCGTGTCGTCACGGTGATGCGTCGCCTTTGAGCGGCAAACTCACACCGACGGCGGGCCCCACTGTGGCGCAGTCGTCGGCAGCGTCGGGCGCTCCTGCGCCACCGGGATGACCGGACGCGGCGCCGTGGGCGGCGCCTTGCGTCGACCCGTGCTGGCGATCAACACCCCACCCAGCAGACCCAGCGCCGCCACCACGAGTCCGGCCACCTGCAGCATTCTGCTGTCGGCGTCCGGAGCCCCACCCACGGCCACGACGATGTCATCCGCCTCGCTGCTCACCGCCAACCGGTACTCCCCCGCTGCGGGCACCCGGGCGACACCGATCGAGGTGCCCCGGAAGGTTCCGGTGTCGTAGCGGCGGGTGAGATCCACCGATTCCACCGCCACCTCGGTGCCGTCGGACGCGGTGAGCTCGGTGGTCACCATCAGTCCATCGCTCTGATGGTCGTACGACGTGCCGTTCAACGAACAGTCACCGTCGACCGCATCGACCGTCCCCCTCGTCTCGAGGTAGACCGTGAAGACCCCGGCGCGGTCGAACTGCAGGGTCGTGGTGCAACCCACTGGCGCCCGAGCGAAGCCTTCGACCGTCGCTGCCCTGGCCAGACCGGCCAGCAACATCATCGCAAGCCCGACCGCGACTCCGACCAGGGCGACCAGCGCAGCCAACCCGGTGCGACGCCCCCGCACCGTCGACACCATGGGTGGCGGCGGAACCGTGACCGGCGGAGGGGGCGGGGGCACCTGCATCAGCGAACACCCAACCGACGGGCCACCAGTTCGATGCGGTCATCGGGCTGCACCACAGCTGCCCGCACGTTCTGCGCGCCGCCGGCCCCGTAGAAGTCTCCCGGGCTGACCAGCGCACCGCCCTGTCTGGCGAGGCGCTCGGCGAACTCCCAACCGTCGTGAGCATCGAACCACAGGTAGAAGCCGCCGGCAGGCATCGGCACGTCGAGGCCCGACCACGCGGACAGCACTGCGCCGAGGCGTTCGAGTCGGCGGCGGTAACGGTCGCGCTGCTCGACGACGTGGGCATCATCCGCAAGGGCCACTGCACCGGCGGCCTGCGCCGGGCCGGGCACCAGCATCCCCACGTGCTTGCGCACTTCCTTCAGGTAGTTCACCAATTCGGCGTCACCGACGTAGAAACCCACCCGCAGACCGGCGAGGTTCGACCGCTTCGACAGGGAGTGCACTGCCACCACGCCGTCGAGGCCGGTCTCGAGGATGGTGCGCGGCGGGCCGTTCCAGGTGAACTCCACGTAGCACTCGTCGCTGAACACGGGCACGCCGTTCGCCCTGCCCCATGCCGCGGCAGCCACGAGATCGCTGGCCGCGCCGGTGGGATTCGAGGGACTGTTCACCCACAGCATCATTGCACGCGCTGCATCGGCCGGGTCGATGGCCGACAGGTCGATGGACCCATCGGTGGCAGCAGGAACCGCCACGGCACGACACCCAGCGAGGATCGCCCCCATCTCGTAGGTGGGGTAGGCCACGGCCGGGTACAGCACGGTGTCGCGGCCGGGGGTGCGCAACTTCAGGTAATGCGGTGTGGTGGCAACGAACTCCTTGGTGCCCACGCACGCCGCGATGGCGGACAGCGGTGCCTCCACGCCGAAGCGTCGCTGCAACCATGCGCGGATCGCCGAGCGGAGGGGTTCGGTGCCGATGCTCGGCGGGTAGCCGCGTTCGGCGTTGCTGTTCGAGAGTGCGGCCACGACCGCTGCGGGCGGCGGGTCACACGGCGTGCCGATCAACAGGTCGACCATGCCGCCGTCCATCGCCGCGGCGAACGGAGCGAACCGGTCGAGCCGGTCGTAGGGGTACGGCGGAGGGACGAAGCCTGCGTGGTCGCTCATGAGGTCAACATTCTTCCCGATCCGTCGCACTCAGGACGAGGGCACCACGAACTCGGCGAGTCGGCCGGCGGAGGCCTCGGCGAGCCGGGCTCGCACCCGCACTCCGCCATCCTCATGGAAGGTGGAGACCACCTCGCCCTCACGGTGGATGGCCGCCAACACATCGCCCCGCTCGTAGGGCACCAACAGCTCGACGACCGCGGTGATGGAGCGCAGTCGATCCGACAACACCTGCAGGAAGCGGTCCAGGCCCTCGCCTGTCTTCGCGCTCACCGCCACTGACCCGGGGTGACGCTCGAGCAATTCCTCCGCCACATCGGGGCGCAGGTCCGCCTTGTTGAAGACGAGCAACTCGGGCACCGACAGCGCCTCGATCTCCGCCAGCACGGTGCGCACGGCCTGGATCTGACCGTCGGGGTCGGGCGCTGAACAATCGACGACGTGCACCAGGAAATCGGCGCTGCTGGCGACTTCCAGCGTGCTCTTGAACGACTCGACGAGGCCGTGGGGAAGCCGGCGAACGAACCCCACGGTGTCGGTCAGCAGCACGGGCTCACCGCCGGGCAGCGAGAGACGCCTCGTGGTGGGGTCGAGTGTGGCGAACAGGCGATCCTCCGCCAGCACACCGGCCTGAGTGAGGGTGTTCAGCAGGCTGCTCTTGCCGGCGTTCGTGTAACCCACGATCGTCACGGCCGCCAGACCGCTGCGGCTGCGCCCATTGCGTTGCAGGTGACGGTTGGAATGCAGCGCATTCAGGTCGGATTCGAGCTTCGTGATGCGGCGCATGATCCGCCGCCGGTCGACCTCGAGCTTGGTCTCGCCGCCGCCGAAACGACCCCCGATGCCACCGCGCTGCTGCGACATGCGCGCGGTGGCGCCACGCCGCAGACGAGGCAGGCGATAGCGCAGCAGGGCCAGTTCGACCTGTGCCTTGCCCTCCAGGCTGTGCGCGTTCTGGGCGAAGATGTCGAGAATCACCGCCGTGCGGTCGAGCGCCGTGCGACCGAGCAGTTTCTCGAGGTTGTACTGCTGCGCCGGGGCCAGTTCGTTGTCGAACACCACCGTGTCGGCATCGACGGCGAGACACACGTCGCGCAACTCCTCAGCCTTGCCCTTGCCGATGTACCAGGTGTGGTCGGGGGAATCGCGCCGTTGCACCACCCTCGCCACCACATCGGCCCCGGCCGTGTCGATCAGCAACTCGAGTTCGTCGAGGCCGGCCTCGGTGTCGTCGTCGGTGTGACCGGGAAGTGTGACACCCACCATCACGATCTGTTCGCGCTTGGTGCGCTCGATGAGGGTTGCGCCGAGCGCTTCGTTGTACGGGGTGTTCACGCCTCGACCTGCACGGACGCAACGTACTGCGCCGGGCCCACCAGTGTCACCCGGTTTGGTGCTGGATCATGCAGCCGAACGGTTGCGTCGCCACCATCCATGTGCACCACGATCTCGGCGGCCGAACCGGGAACCAGACCCCACATCCGCGCCGCCCACGCGCTGGCGCACGCGCCCGTGCCGCACGCCTCGGTGATGCCCGCACCACGCTCGTGCACCCGCATCGTGATGCCGTGCGGCTCGGGGCCGGGCTCGACGACCTCGAGGTTCACGTGGGGCACCAGCGAGCCCAGCCGGGCAAGGTCGACCACCCCCACGTCGTCGACAGCCACCACCGAGTGCGGGTTGCCGAGGCTGAGGTGGCGGACCGGGCGCAGCGGGTCGCACTCGAGCGCTGCCCAGCCATGCGGCTCGGCAAGGTCGGCGACCTCACCCATGTCGACGGCGGCGAGCACCATGGTCGGATCCGGGGTGGCAGTGAGCACCACGAGTCGTTCCCCGGCATCGGTGAGGATGCGCTGCGGAGCGAGCGAGCCATTGCGCGCCGCCACCGCCTGGGCGAAGCAGCGGATGCCATTGCCACTCATCTCCGCACGAGAGCCATCGGCGTTGTGCAACACCATCCGGGCATCGAATCCCTCGGCCTCGGTGGCCACCAACAGTCCGTCCGCACCGATGCCGCGCCGACGGTCGCAGAAGCGTCGTGCCAACCCGGCGAGATCGTCGACCGCAGGGGCGAACACGACGAGGAAGTCGTTGCCGAGACCATGGTGCTTGGTGAGGGAGAGGATGGTCATGCGTCCGCCAGTACCGGCAGCACCTCGGCCACCGGGTCG
>JBJTXX010000061.1:0-4586 GCA_046082485.1 Actinomycetota bacterium | reverse complement strand
CCCGGCCTTCAACAGATCGCGTCGATCGACGTCCAACTCGATTGTTCTCCCTCTGCAGCGGTGCTCCCGACACTCTTGCACCTGCGATGACACCGATCTTGTAGCGCCACGAAATTCCGCAATTCGTCGTACGACCATCGTCCCGACGCCTACATTCGCGCCGTGGCCGCACACCGCAGTTCGATCATCCGCCTCGCGGCGATGGCCGTCGGCCTGTCCGTCGTCTATGCCATCGCGCCACTGCAGGGCGATCGGTGGTGGGTGGGTGCGACGCTGGGCCTGGCGGCGCTCGTGGCTGCGGCGCCGGTCACCGTGCGGCGCCTCACCGCCGTGCGCACGTCCCCGACACCGCTCTTCGCCGCGTCGGAGGCACTCTTGCTGGTGGTGGCGATGGTGGTCTTCGGATTCAGCGCGCTGTACCTGGCGATCGCCCACCACGAGGGCCAGTTCGAGGGGTTGCGTACGCGCGTCGACGCCGTGTACTTCACCGTCACCACGCTCTCGACCGTCGGCTACGGCGACGTGCACGCGGTCGGGCGCGGGGCGCGCGCTGCGGTGACGATCCAGATCCTGCTCGACCTGACGGTGATCGCAGGCGCTGTGAAGTTGCTGGTCGGCGCGGCGAGGCGACCGGAACACAACTGAGCGAAGGCTCGGGGCTACGGTGGCGCCTGCATGGCCAACCGCGACGAAGCCCACCCCAAGCCGATCCTGCCGATCTTCCTCACGGTCTTCATCGACCTCGTCGGGTTCAGCATCCTGATTCCCGTCTTCCCGCTGCTGATCAGCCCCGGCTCGCCCTTTCGCGTGACCCCGGCCGACTGGTCACCCCAGGACGGGCTGATCATGCTGGGCTTCCTGCAGGCGGTGTACCCGCTGTGCACCTTCCTCGCAGCGCCGATCCTGGGCCAGTTGAGTGACCGCTTCGGTCGCCGGCCGGTGCTGGCGCTCTCGATCGCCGGCACCGCGCTGGGCTATGCGATCTTCGCCCTCGGCATCCACTGGGCATCGCTGCCGATGCTGTTCCTCGGCCGTGCGCTCGACGGTCTGACCGGTGGCAACATCGCCGTGGCCCAGGCCGCGATCGGCGACATCAGCACCGACGCCGACCGTCAGAAGAACTTCGGCTTCCTCGGTGCGGCTTTCGGCCTCGGCTTCATCATCGGGCCGTACATCGGCGGCAAGCTGAGCCAGGGTGGGGTGAGTTTCTACGGCCTGTTCGACACGCCGTCGTGGTTCGATGCCACCACGCCGTTCTGGTTCGCGACCGGCCTCTGCATCATCAACGTCCTGCTCATCCTTCGGCGGTTCCCCGAGACGAACGCCCACATCGACCCCGACAAGCACATCGCGGTCGGCGCCTCGGTGCGCAACGTCGTGCAGGGGTTCGCCTCGCCCCGACTGCGCGTGCCGCTGATGGCCTCGTTCCTGTGGAACGGTGGGTTCACGTTCTTCACCACCTTCTTCGGCGTGTACCTGTTCAACAAGTTCGGCTTCACGCAGGGCAACACGGGTGACTACTTCGCCGTGGTCGGCCTGTTCATCGCGCTCTCGCAGACCGCGGTGGTGCCCCGCATGGCCAAGGCGATGGCCGACTACAAGGTGCTGCGGTTCTCGTACTTCGGCCTTGCCGTCGCCATGTCGTGCTACTTCCTCGCCAACGAGAAGTGGCAGTTGTGGGCGGTGATCCCCATCTTCACGTTCTTCAACGGCCTCAGCATCGCCAACCAGACCAGTCTCATCTCGCGCTCTGCAGAGATGGGCAAGCAGGGCCAGGCCATGGGCATCTCGTCGAGCATCACGAACCTCGCGCAGGTGCCGGCCAGCGTGCTGGTGGGCTACATCACGGGTTCGGTCTCGTCGAACACGCCGTTGGTCGTGTCGACGATCTGCATCGCGGCCGCCGGCCTGGTGTTCGTGCTGCTGTTCCGCCCCACCTACGTGTCGCAGCCCCAGCAGTGGCAGCCTTCTTCATCAGCCTCGGCGTGATCTTCGCCGCCGAACTCGGCGACAAGTCACAGTTGATGGCGCTGGCCTTCGCCACCCGCTACCGACCCCTGCCGGTGCTGCTGGGCATCACCGCTGCAACGGCGCTGGTGCATCTGGTGTCGGTGGTGGTGGGTGCAGTGTTGGGTTCGGCACTGCCCACGCGGGCCATCAGCATCGTCGCGGCGGTCGCGTTCGTCGGGTTCGGTCTCTGGACCCTTCGCGGCGATGAACTGACCGACGAGGAAGAGCAACGCGCCGCGCAGCCTGCAAAGCACGTGGTGATAGCAGTCGGCACCGTGTTCTTCCTGGCCGAACTGGGCGACAAGACGATGCTGGCCACCATCACGCTGGGCACCAGGGAAGGTCTGATCGGCACGTGGCTGGGCTCCACCGTCGGCATGGTCGCCGCTGACGCCCTCGCCATCGTGGTGGGCCGGGCGCTGGGAACCCGACTGCCCGAGAAGGCCATTCGCATCGGCGCCTCCGTATTGTTCTTCGTGTTCGCGATCGTGCTGTTGCTGGAGGCGCTGTGATCGACACCGATGCTCTGAGGGCGAAGTACCGCGAGGAGCGAGACAAGCGACTGCGCCCCGACGGCAACGAGCAGTACCTCGAACCGAAGGGCCGGTTCGCCCACTTCCTCGATGACCCCTACGTGCCCCGCACCGACAGGGCGCCGAGGTTCGACCATGTCGACGTGGCGGTGATCGGTGCCGGGTTCGCGGGACTGGTGACCGGCGCCCGGCTGCGGCAGGCAGGCGTGGAACGCATCCGCCTCGTCGACGGCGGCGGCGACGTGGGCGGCGCATGGTACTGGAACCGCTATCCGGGGGCGATGTGCGACACCGCGGCGATGGTGTACCTGCCCCTGTTGGAAGAGACCGGTCACATGCCGTCCAGGAAGTACACGTTCGCGCCGGAGATCTTCGGTCATGCACAGCGCATCGCCCGCACCTTCGGTCTGTACGACGACGCCCTGTTCTCGACGGCCATCACCTCGCTGGAATGGAGCGACGAGCGTGGCGTGTGGGTGGTGGGCACCGACAGGGGAGACCGGTTCACGGCGCGCTTCGCGACGATGGGCACCGGCCCACTGCACCGACCGAAACTGCCGGGCATCGACGGCATCGAGATCTTCGCGGGCCACTGCTTCCACACCAGTCGGTGGGACTACGCCTACACCGGCGGCGACCCCGCAGGCGCCCCGATGACCGGTCTGGCGGGCAAGCGGGTCGGCATCATCGGCACGGGTGCCACGGCGGTGCAGTGCATCCCGTCGCTGGGGCGCGACTCGGGCGAATTGTTCGTGTTCCAGCGCACCCCCTCCAGCATCGACGTGCGCAACAACCACGCCATCGACCCCGAGTGGTTCGCCACGCTGGGCCCCGGCTGGCAGCAGCGTTGGCTCGACAACTTCGTCACCCTGCAGACCGGGGGATTCGCCGACGAGGACCTGGTGATGGACGGCTGGACCGACATCACCAAGCGCATCCGAGACCGAGTGGTCGCCGAGATCGGCAGCGGCAAGCCCTTCGGCCCCGACGACTTCCTGCGCGCCTACCAGGAGAGCGACGACGAGAAGATGGAGGAGATCCGCGCCCGCGTCGACACCGTGGTGCACGACCCTGCCACAGTTGCGGCGCTGAAGCCGTGGTACCGCCAACTGTGCAAGCGGCCGTGCTTCCACGACGAGTACCTGCAGACCTACAACCGGCCGAACGTGCACCTCGTCGACACCGACGGCAAGGGTGTGGAGCAGATCAGCGAACGCGGTGTGGTGGTGGATGGCCGCGAGTACGAACTCGACTGCCTGGTGTTCGCCTCCGGCTTCGAGGTCGGCACCACGTGGGAACGACGTGCCGGCTTCGACCCGATCGGCCGCGGCGGGAGGGCCCTGTCGCAGCACTGGGCAGACGGCATGCGCTCGAAGCACGGACTGCACGTGCACGGCTTCCCGAACCTGTTCGTGGTGTCGCCGTCCCAGGGCGCGAACCTGATCTCGAACGTCACCCACAACTTCGGTCCGGCCGGCGCAGCGATCGCCTCGGTCGTGCGTCATGCCACCGACACCGGCAACGAGGTGGTGGAGGTGACGGCCGAGGCGGAAGAGGCGTGGGTGCAGTTGCTCGAGGGCAGCCAACGCTCGTTCCGTGCCGACCCCGAGTGCACGCCCGGCTACTACAACAACGAGGGCCGCCCCACCGGCAGGCGCGAGAAACTGAACGGAGCCGGGTACCCGGAGGGTCCGGTGGCCTACTTCCGCTACATCGAGCAGTGGGCCACGTCGGGCGAGTTCGAGGGTCTGGAGTTCAGACCAACTCCTGCCGCTGCACCCGGTGAAGGGCCCACCAGCACGGCAGAACCGGCAGCCAGTAGCTGAGCACCCGGAAGAACAGCACCACGGCCACCGCCTCGGCGGGGTCGACCCCCAGACCGCTCAGGCCCGCCGTCAGCGCGGCCTCGATGGCGCCCACCCCACCCGGGGTCGGCGCGGCCGACGCGATCGTGGTGGCAGCGATGTACATGGCGCCCAGTTGGGCGAACGGCAACCCGATGCCGAATGCGTGCAGGCTGATGTACAGCAGCACCACGTTCAG
>JBJTXX010000060.1:0-1983 GCA_046082485.1 Actinomycetota bacterium | reverse complement strand
CTGCGCTGGGTTCTAGCGCTGGGGTAGGGGAGATGGTGGTGCGAATTCTTGTCGCCGGTCACGCCGGTCTCGTGGGCTCGGCCATCGTTCGCCGCCTCGAGGCGGCCGGCCACACGAACATCCTCTCTGCCTCCCGCCGTGAGCTCGATCTGCGCGATCAGGCGGCTGTCACCGAGTGGTTCATGGCCAACCGGCCCGACTACGTGTACCTCGTCGCCGGAACCGTGGGCGGCATCGTGGCGAACAGCACCCGACCCGCCGAGTTCATCTACGACAACCTGATGATCCACGGCACGGTGGTGCACGCCGCCTATCAGGCCGGTGTGAAGAAGCTGCTGTACCTGGGCTCGAGCTGCATCTACCCGCGTGACGCCACCCAGCCGATCACCGAGGAGGAGCTGCTGACCGGCCCGCTCGAGCCGACGAACGAGTGGTACGCCATCGCCAAGATCGCTGGCATCAAGATGTGCCAGGCCTACCGCCGCCAGTACGGGTGCAACTTCATCTCGGCCATGCCCACCAATCTCTACGGCCCGAACGACAACTTCGATCTCACCAGCAGCCACGTGCTGCCGGCGTTGATCCGCAAGTTCCACGAGGCCAAGGCACAGGGTGCCGCATCGGTGGAGATCTGGGGCACCGGCAGCCCGATGCGCGAGTTCCTGCACGTCGACGACCTGGCCGATGCCTGCGTGCACCTGATGGAGCACTACGAGGGAGACAGCCACATCAACGTCGGCACCGGTGTGGACCTGCCGATCCGTGAGTTGGCAGAGAAGATCCGCGACGTGGTCTACCCGCAGGCCGAGTTGCGGTTCGACACCAGCAAGCCCGACGGCACACCTCGCAAGGTGCTGAACGTCGACCGGCTGACTGCAACCGGGTGGAAGGCCAGCATCGACCTCGACGCCGGCATCCGCACCACCTACGAATGGTTCCTGCAGCAGCAGGCCGACGGCACCGGCCTGCGCGGCATCGGCTGATTCAGGCCTCGCCCAGTAACCAGTCGGCGGCCTCGGGCGCCCACGCTGCGAGGTGCTGTGGCCGCGCCAGTGTGCGGTGCTCTCCGCCGATCTGCAGGCAGGTTCCCCGGTTGCCGGGAATCGACAGGGCGCATGCCCCGCAGAAGCCGGCCACGTGCAGGCAGCGCAACTCTGCCGAGGTGCGCCGTGCCCGATACCTGCGCGTGGCCCGCCACGCCACGGTCATGCTGCGTTCGTAGTACCGCGTGAGCCTGGTGGTGGGCTGGGTGGTGGCGGGAGTCTCGGCTGCACCCCCGCCGATGAAGTGCCGCAGGCGGCGCGCCCGCCGCAGCACGGCGTTGCCCCACACGCACAGCCACCGGAACACGGGCGGGCCATCGTTTCCCAGGAACCTGCTGTCGAGCAGCAGCAGGCGAACTGTGTGCCCCTGGGCGACCAGTTGCTGTGCCGCCTCGTAAGCGATCACGCCGCCCGAGGAATGGCCGCACAGTGCCACGGGCCCCGTCACCCCCTCTGCCCGAATGGCTTCGGTGACTCGGCTTGCCATACGCCGCACCGAGTGGTCGCGGCGTTCGTCGGTGTGCAGGCCCCGGGGCTCGACGGTGACCACTCGCAGTCGATCGCCGAGGAACGAGGCGACGTCGTTGATGAACAGGGCGGTGCTGCCCCCACCCGGCACGAAGAACATCGGTGGCAGGTGGGGCTGCCCCACGCGCACCACCGTCGAGTTCGACTGGCGCCATCCGCTGCGAATCCGGTCGGCAAGTTGCAGGGGCGTTCGATGATGGATCAGCAGCGTGGGTGCCGGACGGGGCAACCCTGCGTCGGCGATGCGGCCGCACAGTTCCGCTGCAGCCAGCGAATCGAGCCCGACCGCGAAGAGGTCGTCGGTCGGCCGAATGCCCGGCTGCTGGAGGATCAGCCTCGCCTGCTCGGCGATGAAGTCTGCCAGCGGATCCTCCACGAGGGCCCCCGGCGATGAAGGAACGGACGGATCGTC
>JBJTXX010000059.1:0-7691 GCA_046082485.1 Actinomycetota bacterium | reverse complement strand
CCACGCCGGGCACCCGACCAGGCCGTTGGCCGAACGGGTGGGGGTGTCGCCGGTGCACGCCAGCATGAAGGCCCCGGTGCCGTAGGTGCACTTGGCCTGGCCCGAGGTTCGGCACGCCTCGGCGAACAGCGCGGCCTGCTGGTCCACGCACGTGCCGGTCACCGGCACCTCGCCGCCGAAGACGGTGGTGGTGCCGAGCGGCTCTGCGTTGCCGACCACCGTCGGCAGCGAGGCCGGGTCGATGCCGAACAGCTCGCATGCCTCGGTGCTCCATGCCGCTCGCTCGAGGTCGAGCAGCAGGGTGCGCCCGGCGGTGGCGACATCGGTGGTGAACGCGCCGCACAGTCGGTGCAGCAGCAAGGTGTCGGTGGTGGTGATCGTGAGCCCGGCCGGGGTTCGCTCGCGTAGCCAGACGATCTTCGGCGCGACGAAGTACGGGTCCAGCTCGAGCCCCGTGATCGTCGCCAGACGGGGACCGTGCGGGGCCAGTCGCTGGCAGACCTCCTGCGAGCGACGGTCCTGCCACACCATCGCCGCGCCGTGCGGCACGCCCGTCGTCCTGTCCCACGCCAACACCGTCTCGCCCTGATTGGCGAGGCCCACGGCGGCCAGGGCCGGGTGGCGGGCCTCGGCCAGTGCCTGCGCCCCGGCTTCCACCACGCTGCGCCAGAGTTGCTCGGGGTCCAGTTCCACCGCACCGTCGGGCGATGCATGCACCTCCACCGGCACCTCGGCCAGACCGGCGACGGTGCCGTCACCGAGCACGACGACAGCCTTGGTCGCCGATGTGCCCTGATCGATCGCGAGGATCGCGTCGCCCATGCTGCCTACAGTACGCCCCATGCCGTTCACCGGATTCCCAGCCGCCGCGGTCACGTTCTACGAGGGTCTGCGCGCCGACAACTCACGCACCTACTGGCAGGCGAACAAGGGCGTCTACGAGCAGTGCGTACGTGGGCCGATGCTGGCCCTGTTGCAGGAACTGGCCGACTACGGGCCGTTCCAGGTGTTCCGTCCGTACCGCGATGTGCGCTTCAGCAAGGACAAGACGCCGTACAAGGAGAACATCGGCGCGTACGGCGAACGCGAGGGCGGCGCCGGCTACTACGTGGCGTTCAGCGATACCGGGCTGTACATGGGTTCGGGCTACTACCAGATGGCGTCCGACCAACTCGAGCGGTTCCGTGCGTCCGTCGATGCGGAGGCCACGGGCGCCGAGGTGGCGGCACTGGTCGCGTCGCTCGAGCGCAAGGGCCTTCGTGCGGGGGCGATCGACGAACTGAAGACCGCACCCCGTGGCTACGCCAAGGACCACCCTCGCATCGCGCTGTTACGTCGCAAGGGGCTGATGGTCGGCTGCGAGCACCCTCTGGCCAAGTGGATGCACACGAAGGCCGCGGTCACGAAGGTGCGCGAGGCGTGGACGGCGGCCGACGCCCTGAACGACTGGCTCGACGCGCACGTCGGCCCCAGCACGCTGCCGCCCGACGAGATGCGCTGATCGGGTTCAGGAAACCGGCAGCCACACCAGGGCGGTGTGCACGATCTTCGCGTTCGTGCGCTTCAGCGACACCGGCGTGGTGGTGATGTCGGCGGCCAGGCGTCGCCACTTGGCATCGATGGTGGCCACCTCGTCGGCCGCCTGCTGCTCGAGGTCGTCGACCTGTTGCTGCAGGGCCTCGACCTTGTTGCTGGCGGCATCGAGTCGCTTCCCCGACGCTTGGGTGCGGGTGCGCCGACCGGCCACGGCGCCAGCCCTGCCCACCACGGAGCCGAGGATGCTGCCCCTGCTGCGACCACCCAGCAGACCCCCGAGAATGCTTCCCGCCGTCGACATCAACTCCTCGTTGCGGCGACCCTTGGCCTCGACCTCGAGCACCTCGACGCGGTCCTCGGCGACCATCAGTTGCTGTCGCAACGCCTGTGCCTTCGACTCGTAGCGGTCGCGCAGTTTCGCGGTCTCCTCGTCGGCGCGCTGATCCGCCACCTGCTCGCAGCGGGCGCGGAACTCGTCCTCGGCCTCGCCGGGGCGACCGAACAGCTTCAGTTCGCGGTTGGTGAGCATCTCCACCGACTTGCTGCGCACGAGGAAGTAGAGCAACTCGCGCTCGATGCGGGTGAACAACGTCTTCTGCTTCACCGGGGCGGCAGGCAGGCGGTAGACCGCGCCCGTCGGCGGTTGCGGCCGCAGGTCGCGGTCGTCGTAGTCGACGTCGACGGCACGGCTGACGTCGACCTGGTCGGCCAGCGGGAACAGCACGGCCTCGTACTCGTCGTCGTGCACGAAACCGGCGCGGGTGTCTTCGAACCGCAGCAGCACGCGGGCCAGCATCGCGGCCTCCCAGCGGGTGCCGTTGGGGTCGGCGCCGGCCTCGGCCAGCCACGGTGCAGCCGTGTCGACCCAGCGCACCGCGGTGCCGTCGGCGATCTCGGGCATCAGCGTGGTCTCGTCGTGGCCGAGGTCGCCGACGGGGGAGGGTACAGCCGACGCGCCGGCGGCCTCACCCGCCACACCGGCCACGTTCGACGTTGCAATGGGCGCGGGTGCTGCAGCGGCAGCCTTGGCCCGCTGTTCGGTCATCAGGGTGCTGATCTGGTCGCGGGTCAGCGGGCCGCGCAGATAACTCATCGCCCATCGGGTGGTGAACACCTCGGGCTGGTCCTTGCCGGCACGGCGCAGCACGAACTCGCGCTTGGCGAGGCCGCTGATCGTGTCGCCGACGGCCTTCACGTCGACCCCTCCGCTGGCTGCGCTCATGCCGTCGAGCAGGCGCTGCTTGTCGCGGTCGGTCTGCAGGCGGCCGATCATCCACGTACCGGCGTTCGACAGCGCCTTGTAGTCGACGTCGACCGGGTTCTGCGTGCTCAGCACTACGCCCACACCGAAGGCACGAGCCTGCTTCATCAGCGTCATGATCGGCTTCTTGGTGGGCGGCGCCGCCGTGGGCGGCAGATAGCCGGCCACCTCGTCCATGTAGAGCATGGCGCGCAGGTCGGTGGTGCCGCTCTGGCGGCGCATCCATGTCACCAGCTTGCCCAGCACGAGCGTGGTGACGAACTGGCGCTCCTGGTCACCGAGGTGTGCCGTGGTGATGATGGCGCAGCGGGGCTTGCCCTCCGGGGTGCGCAGCAGCGAGTCCATGTCGAGCGTCGAGCCGCTCATCCAGGCAGCGAACGAGGGCGACGCCAGCAGGCCGTTCAGCCGCAGGGCGAACGCCGTGCGGTCCTTCGGCGGGAAGAACTGGTCGATCTCGAACACGCCGAGCTTGCGGATCGGCGGCTGCTGCACCATGCCCACCAGTGCGGCGATGTCGAGGCTGCGCCCGTTCGACCACTCGTGCAGCACGAGGTTGCTGAGCAGGATGTGCTCGCGGCTGCTCAGCGGGTCGGCGTCGATGCCGACCAGACCCAGCAGGCCCGAGACGAACCCCTCGATCTCGTCGGCCAGCACCTCGGGGTCTGTGCCGCCGGCTGGGGCGGCGAGCGACCCGACGATGTTCAGGCCCACGCCGGCAGCGGAACCCGGTGTGTAGATCGTGAACTCCACGCTGTCGCGCAACTTGGCGATCCGTTCGCCGCCGACACCCCAACCGCTCAGGCCGTTGCGCCACGATTCGGCCTGAGCCGCGGCGAAGTCGGTCACCGACTGCCCCGCCTTCTCGGCATCGCCTTCGTTCACCCACGGGGCGAACGAAGGTCCGTCGAGCCACGGGAACATCAGGCACAGGTTGGTGAGGTCACCCTTCGGGTCGATGAGCAGCGTGGGAATACCGGCGGACAGCACTTCCTCGATCAGCACCACACCCAGACCGGTCTTTCCGGAGCCGGTCATGCCCACGATCACGCCGTGGGTGGTGAGGTCACCGCTGGCGACGAGGATCGATTTGTCGGTGCGCTGGTGCTGAGCGGGGTCGATCTGCCCGCCGAGGAGGAGGTCGGCCATGGGGCCAGACGCTAGTCAGCGTGACGAGATGCGATATGCACAGCGCTGGTCGCTGCGCAGCAGGTGCTGCTCGCGCTGCACCGACACGTCGGGTCCGAGCACCTTGCGGAACAGGTCGAGCTCTGCGTCGCACAGGTCGGCGCATGCCTCGGCGGCGCCGCGGATGGGGCAGTGGTGCTCGACCAGGCCGAGCCCGTCGCTGCCGTGCACGACCTCGGCCAGATAGCCCTCGGCGTTGCGCAGGCGTGCCAGCACCTGCACCCGTTCGGCCACCGGGGCCTCGATGCTGACCGACTGCGCGTACTGCAGGGCCTGACGCTCGACCCTTGCGGCGATGACCGCGGCGAGCGCGGGCTCGCCGAGGGTGGTGCGCACCGACTCGATGAGGTCGACGCTGAGGTCGGCGTGGCGGTCGGCGAACAACGCGCCCGCGGCGGGTGTGAGGCTCCAGTGCGTGGGGGGCCGGCCGCGGCCGCCGGTGGGGGCGGAGGATCGCACGACCAGTTCGGCGGCCTCGAGCGCCTCGAGGTGCTGACGCACGGCCGTGTCGGTGAGGCCGAACTCGGCGGCGAGCTCGGGTGCGGTGGCGGAGTCGACGCGCTTGAGCCGCTCGATGATGCGCCGTTTGGCGCCCGAGAGGCCGACGGCATCGGACATGCGGCCAGCCTACCCATTTCACAAGGCTCCGCTTGGAGAAACCCGTCCGTGCGAATCGGCCTCGACTTTGACAAAATGTAAACCATGACCTCCGTCGCCATCGATCCCATCGCCCACGCGCTCGAGAACCAGTTCGGTCTCGCCGACCGGGTGGTGGACGAGGCATCGCTCGCCAACAGCGTCAGTCGGTTCCGCGAGCGGGGCATCGTGCTGCCCACCTTCGCCCAACTGGCCGACCCATCGACCGTCGACCCGTCGCTGGTGGGCGATGCAGAGAGGAACGGGCCCGATCCGCGCAACCTGTGGCGGGTGCACTGGTACAACGACATGGCCGGCAACAGGGTGTCGGTGCCCGACCACGTGGTGCTGCCGTCGAGCCTGACGGGCGTGGCCAGTCCCATCATCGTGGTGTTCGGGGACCGTTTCCCGATGATCACGGCCCACAAGGTGCTGGCCGCCTACGCGTGTCTGGCGCCGCGTGTGGTGACGGGCCAGTTCGATCCCACCCGCCACCGCGCCATCTGGCCGAGCACCGGCAACTATGCCCGTGGCGGCATCGCCATCAGTCGCATCATGGCGTCGCGAGGCGTGGCCATCCTCCCGGCCGGAATGAGCCAGGAGCGCTTCGACTGGCTCGACCGCTGGTGCGAGAACCAGAAGGAAGACGTCATCCGCACCGTCGGCACCGAGAGCAACGTCAAGGAGATCTACGACGCCTGCAACGAACTGGCCAAGGACCCGGGCAACTTCGTGTTGAACCAGTTCTGCGAGTTCGGCAACCACCTCGGCCACTACGAGGTCACCGGCCGCGCCCTCGGGCACGTGTTCGAACACGTCCGCTCCGCCAGTGGGCGGCCTCTGCGGCTCGCCGCCTTCACCAGCGCGACGGGCTCGGCGGGCACCATCGCCGCCGGTGACCGACTGAAGGACGACTTCGGGGCGAGGATCGTCTCGGTGGAGGCACTCGAGTGCCCCACCATGCTCGAGAACGGCTTCGGCGAACACAACATCCAGGGCATCGGCGACAAGCACATCCCGCTCATCCACAACGTGATGAACTCGGATCTCGTGGTGGCGGTCAGCGACCGCGCCACCGACCAGCTGTACGCCATGTTCAACAGCGACGACGGGCTGGGCTACCTCGCGGACCGCAGGGGTGTGCCCCAGCAGGTGCTGGCCACGCTCGAGCATTTCGGTCTGTCCGCGATCTGCAACGTGCTGGCCGCCATCAGCACCGCGAAGACGCTCGACCTCGGGCCCGACGACGCCATCATCACCGTGGCCACCGACGGCGCGGCGCTCTACCCGAGCGAGTACGCCAAGATCACGGCCCGCGACTTCGGCAACGGGTTCACGAACCTCGACGCGGCGCAGGTGTGGGGCGAGCACCTCGCCAACGTCACCACGGCGCACACGCTCGAGCTCACCGAGCGTGATCGCAACCGCATCTTCAACCTCGGCTACTACACGTGGGTCGAGCAGCAGGGAACGCCGTTCGAACTCTTCGAGGCGCGCCGTCACCAGTCGTTCTGGCGTGGCCTGCGGCGGTTCGTTCCCCTGTGGGACGACATGATCCGCGACTTCAACGATCGCGTCGCGGGCTGAGCATGCAAGCGAAGGTCGGTGGGTGGCGGTGTGCGGTCTGCGGCACCGAGACTCCCATCGGCCACGCATTGTCGTGGCGCTGCCCGGACGCCACCGAGGCCGATCGTCAGCACGCGCCGCAGATCGTGCAGGAGATGGCGCCGCTGCGTTCGAGCGGCGCCGACAATCCGTTCCTTGCCTTCAGGCCCTATCTGGCGTGGGACGCGTTCGCCGAGTCGGCAGGCTTGACAGAGGTCGAGCGCGATGCGCAGGTCACCGAACTCGATGCAGCGGTCGCGGCGATCGCGGGCACCGGCTTCCACACCACTCCGTTCGAACGGGCGGATGCGCTCAGCGATGCGCTCGGCTTCGACGCTGACGGTGGTGTGTGGGTGAAGGACGAAACCGGACAGGTGGCCGGCAGTCACAAGGCACGTCACCTGTTCGGCATCCTGCTGCACGTGGTGACGGCCGAGCGCGCGGGCCTCGCGCCCTGGACCGACAGCGCGCAGCGGCCGCCGCTCGCCATCGCATCGTGCGGGAACGCTGCGTTCGCCGCGTCGACCCTCGCTGCGGCGCTGCGCTGGCCCATCCGGGTGTTCGTGCCGCCCACTGCGAACCCTGCCGTGCTCGAGCGCCTGCACCACCTCGGGGCCGAGGTGGTGCACTGCCCTCGGCTGCCATCGGACCCGCCGGGCGACCCGTGCGTTCATCGCTTCCGTGAGGCCGTGGCCGCCGGCGCACTGCCGTTCAGCGTGCAGGGCACCGAGAACGCGTGGTGCCTCGACGGCGGACGCACGATCGGTTGGGAGATGGCCCGGCACATGGAGGAACGCATCGAGGGGCCACCCTTCGATCGCCTCTTCGTGCAGGTCGGCGATGGCGCCTTCGCGGCCTGTGTGGCCGCAGGCTTCCGGATGAGTGGCATCACGCCGAGGTTGCACGCAGTGCAGACCAACGCGTGCGCTCCGCTCGAGCGTGCGTGGGAACTGTTGCCCTCGGTCGGTGGTGCGCGCAGGGCGGCGCAACACTGGGGCGATTGCATGTGGCCATGGGAACACGTGGGCAACTCGGCAGCCGACGGCATCCTCGACGACGAGACGTTCGACTGGCTGCCCGTGGTGCAGGCCATGCACGACGGCCACGGCCGGCCGGTGGTTGCCCACGAACTCCACGTGCTGGAGGCGAACGAACTGGCGCGGCGACACACCGTCATCGACCCCAGCCACACCGGCACGTCGGGTCTTGCGGGACTGTTGGCTGCCCGGGAATCACTAGCGGCCGACGAGCGCGTCGCCGTGATCTTCTCGGGCATCCGCCCCTGACCCCGCCCACTCCCGCCGACCCCGGCCCGACCCCGGCCCGACCCCGGCCCGACCCCGGCCCGACCCCGGCCCGACCCCGGCCCGACCCCGGCCCGACCCCGGCCCGACCCCGGCCCGACCCCGGCCCGCGCCAGTCGCCTCCCGCTGACTCCGCCCACTCCCGCCGACCCTCCCGGTCTGTG
>JBJTXX010000058.1:0-13150 GCA_046082485.1 Actinomycetota bacterium | reverse complement strand
CTACAAGACCACCTTCACCAACAAGTACTGCGAGGGTGCGCCCGGTCGCTGACCGACGCCGTCCTCAAGGACACGCACTCGGGGGTCGGCACTCGCCGGCCCCCGAGCCGCGTCCGGGTTCAGGTGTAGCAGCAGAGATCGAACAGGTTGCCGTCGGGGTCGGCCATGTTGGCTATCGAGCCGTAGGGCTCGGTGCGCACCGGTGCCAGCAACACGGCGCCCAGCCCGACGAGGCGCTGCACCTCGTCCTCGAACTCGCCCGGCTCGCACGCGAGGTCGAGGTGCACTCCCCCGGGTCGGTGCGCACCACGCTGCAGGCCGATACGTCGGATGGAGTCGCCGAGCACGATCCAACGGTCGACGTCCTCGCGCTCCATCTCGCGCAGCCCGAGGGCCGCCGACCAGAAGGCTGCGAGCCGGTCGGGCGCGGGAGTGTCGATCGTGACGAGGTCGAATCGCGTCACGACTCGGTGCCCGCCAGTTCCAGCACGGCCTGCAGCAGCACGTCGGCGCCAGCCTGCAGGTCAGAGGCCTCGGTGAACTCCGCGATGTTGTGCGACAGGCCGTTCACGCTCGGCACGAAGATCATCCCCGTTGGGCAGATGCGCGCCAGCATCTGGGCGTCGTGACCGGCGCCCGACGGCATGCGGCGGTGCGAATGACCCAAGTCCCCGGCGAGGCGCTCGACGCGCTCGATCATCGTCTGGTCGAAGTCGACCGGCTCGAAGCGCGCCAGTGTGCGACGTTCGATGTGCACACCCTCCGATTGCTCGAGGTCGCGAAGCAGATCAGCGAACCGGCCCTCGGCCTGCTGCAGCAGGCTCTCGTCGGTGTTGCGCAGGTCGACCGTCATGGTGACCTTCGCCGGGACCACGTTCACAAGATTTGGCACGAACTCGCAGCGACCCACGGTGGCCACCTGCGTGCCACCCATCTCAATGGCGATCGCCCGCACCCCGGTGGTGATGGCTGCTGCGACGAAACCCGGGTCGTGCCGCAGCCGCATCGGTGTGGTGCCTGCGTGCGCCGACTGGCCGGTGATGGTGAGTTCCGTCCACGAGATGCCCTGCACCCCCGTGACGACTCCGATCGTGACATCCTCGTCCTCCAACAGGGGGCCCTGTTCGATGTGCAGCTCGAGGAAGGCATGGGGCGCCGCTGCCGTCGGGCACGGCACGGAGCCGGCATACCCGATGCGCTGCAACTCATCGCCCAGACGTGCGTGGTCGTCCGCGGCACGCACGTCGAGTGCGTCCTCGAGGGCCATCCCGCCCACGTAGACCAGACTGCCGAGCATGTCGGGCTGGAAGCGGGCCCCTTCCTCGTCGGTGAAGAACGCGACGCTGAGCGGATGTCTCGTCACGACACCTGCGGCGATCAGGGTCTCGACCACCTCGAGTCCGGCCAGCACACCGAGGTTGCCATCGAAGCGGCCACCGGTGCGCACGGTGTCGATGTGCGACCCCATCATCACCGGGGCTGCGTCAGCGTCCGACCCGGCTCGTGTCGCGATGACGTTTCCCACCGCGTCGATCTGCACCGACATGCCGAGATCGCGCATCCAGCCCACCACCAGGTCTCGACCGTCGCGGTCCGCGTCGGTCAACGCGAGGCGAGCGCATCCGAACTCACCGTTCGGCCCGTGAACGGCGCCGATCGCGCCCAACGCATCGAGCCTCGACACCAGACGTGCTCCGTCGACACGAAGGTCCCGAACAGCGGTCATGCCGGCCTGCCGAAGTCGAACGCCGCGATCTCGCGGAGGGCTTCGCAGAAGCCGCGCACCGATCCCTCGAACAGCGTGCGACCCAACTCGGCGGTCGCCGGTGTCGGGTCGCCGATGTAGCCATCGGGGAAGAAGTCGTTCGACAGCCAGCCGAACGACACCCTGCCGCCGAATCGCACGTACTGGTTCGACGCCATGGCCTCCGGCACTCGCCGCTCGGCCTTCGACATGTCGACGAGGTGCGGCGCCAGGTGCAGCATGATCGAGGTCTCGTCGGTGCCGCCGTGGACGCCCATTCCCAGCTCGGCGGCAGGTGACACACCACCCTGGTCGGGCGGCACGCCGGGATGGGCCAGGAACGTCATCAGCCCATGGGCGAGCCGCAGTTCGCGGTTGGCGACGTTGAGCAACGCGCTGTTGCCCCCGTGACCGTTGAGGAACACGAGTCGCTTCGCCGGCGTGGTGGCGATGCAGCGGCCGAGGTCGTCGAGCACGGCCAGCAACGTCGTGGCCGAGAGCCACACCGTGCCCGGGCTCCAGGCGTGCTCGTTGCTCTTGGTGTACTCGAGCGTCGGCAGCAGCCACACATCGAGTTCCTCCCCCACCTCGCCCACCGCAGCCTCGGCCACGGCGGTCGCCACGACACTGTCGGTGCTGAGGGGCAGGTGGGGGCCGTGCTGCTCGATGGCGCCCATCGGCTGCACGAGGATGCTGCGCTCGGTGAGCAGCGACGAGACCTGGGGGCCGGTGAGATCGGCGAAACGACGAACGTTGGTGGGCACGCCTTCAAGGTAGTCCGCCGGGATGGTGCTCGTCGGGGTGCCCGGCGCGGCCAGAATGACCGGATGAGCAGTCAGGACTTCGACGCCGTCGTCATCGGGGCGGGCCACAACGGGTTGGTGTGCGCCGCGTATCTCGCCCGCGCGGGAATGCGCACGCTGCTCGTGGAGGCCCGCGAGACGGTGGGCGGCACCGCGGCCAGCGAACCGTTCGCGGGCGCAACCGTGAACATCTGCAACTGCGACCACATGACCTTCCGCACCACGCCGATCGCCGAGGAGCTCGACCTGGCGTCGTTCGGGTTGCGGTACAACGACATGGACCCATCGCAGGTGAACATGGCGTGGGGCGGCGGACCCGCCTGGGCAACCCACCACGACATCGAACGCACCATCGAATCGATCGGACGTTCACACCCGGGCGAGGTGGCTGGTTACCGCGCCTATCTGCGCGCTGCGCTTCCGGCGGTACGGCTGGTGCTCGAGGCAGCGAACGAGCCACCGTCGGTCGGTGGACTCGCTGGACGCGTGCTGCGGGCACGCGGCCGAGGCGCCAGCACGCTCTTGCGCTGGAGTCGGCGCAGCGCCGCCGATGTGATGCGGCAGTACTTCCGTACGGACGCCCTGCAGGCCCCCGGCCTGCTCGTCGGCCCGATGGTGTGGGGCATCTCACCCGAGTTCTCGGGCAGCGGCCTCGGTGCGCTCACCTACGCCTTCCGCCATGTCGGCAAGGTCGGCCGACCCGTCGGTGGCAGCGGGATGGTGACCGAAACGATCCGGCTGGCCTTCGAGCGCCACGGCGGCACCGTGATGACCGGCACGAAGGTGGCCGCCATCGAGTGCGAACGCGAGCGGGTTCGCGGCGTGGTGCTGTCCGACGGGCGGCAGGTGGCGGCAGCCATCGTGGTCTCTGCCTGCAACCCCCACGACACCTTCCAGCACTGGCTCAGGAACCCGCCGTCACAGGCCCACGGACTGGTGAAGCGCTGGAAGGCCATTCCCCACGCCGACGGGTACGAGTCGAAGATCGACGCCGTGCTCACCTCGGTGCCACGTGTGCGCGCCGCTGCAGAGGCAGGCATCGTGGGCGACACCGGCGCCACGTTCGCGATCGCACCGTCGATCAGCGACATGCACCGCGGCTGGGAGTTGATGCAGCAGGGACAGTTGCTCGACCGACCCGGGTTCCTGGCGAACGTGCCCACCGTGGAGGACCCCGGCATGGCCCCGGCAGGTCGTCACGTGTTCAGCCTCGAGGCGCTCTTCACCCCCTACGCGGTGCCCGGTGGTTGGGCCAGCAGTCACGAACCCAAGCGCTGGCTCGACCTGTTCGCCGAGCTGGCCGAGCCCGGCTTCGAGCAGTCGATCGTCGACTGGCGGGCAATGACACCCGAGCGCTACGAGACCGACTTCCACCTGCCTCACGGGCATGCCACCAGCTTCGCCGGAGGGCCGCTTGCGGCGATGAGAAACGCGAACCCCGAACTCACTCGCTACGAGACCGCGGTGAAGGGCCTGTACCTCACCGGCGCGGCAACGTTCCCCGGGGCGGGCGTGTGGGGCGCCAGCGGGCGCAACGCCGCCACGGTGGTGCTGCGGCGACGCTGAGCAAGCGCGTGGTCAGCCCATGGTGATGGCGCACCACGTGCCGTCGGTGTCCATCGACTCGACCTGCAACGGTGACAGCGCCTCGACGACGTGCTCGTGGCGCTCGAGCAGCAAGCCGCTGATGACGAGTCGACCGTCGGGTGCAACAACCCTGCGGAGATCCGCGGCCATTGCGACGAGTTCGGGGGCGAGGATGTTGGCGAGCACGAGATCGAACTGACCGGTCACAGCGTGCAGAGGGGTAGTGCTCACCTCGACGTCCACTCCGTTCAGTTCCGCGTTCGCCAAGGTCACCGGCACCGCCGACGGCGAGATGTCGACACCCATGGCGCTTCCGGCACCGAGCAACATGCAACCGATCGCCAGCACCCCCGAGCCACAACCGACATCGAGCACGGTGCATCCCGCGCGCACGAAACGGGTGGCGGCAGCGAGTGTCAGCCGAGTGGTGGGGTGATCACCCATGCCGAAGGTCGGGCCGGGTTCGATGAGCACTCGGATGGTTCCTGGCGGCACCTCGTTGGGCAGCCAGGCAGGGCACACCACCAACTGTGGAGTCACCCATGTGGGCAGCGCATGCTGCCGCCAGGTGTCCGCCACAGTCTCGTCGACCTGCTCGATGCGCCACGGCCAGCCAAGGTCATCAGGAACATCGCCCTCCAGCGCAGTCCAGAGCTCGACGGCGTCGCCGGTGGGACGCTCCTCCACCGCCACGACGCCGAGCGTCCACAGCCGATCGGACGCGAGTTCCGACTCATCCGCTGGGACGGTGACGACGATCTGGCGCATCAGCCGATCCGTCGAAGGAGGCGTGGATACTCCACGGCCCTGCGAAGGTAGGCCTCGACGCCCAAGCGGATGTGCTGAGCGTTCGCCCGACCCTCCTTGATCAGCGCAGGGGCTCCCACCGCGAGGGCACCCGCGGGCACCACCATGTCGTTCAAGACCACCGCGTTGGCGCCGACGATGGCGCCGGTCTGCACCACGACTCGGTGCAGCACGATCGACCCGTTGCCCACCAGGCAACCCGGCTCGATGGTGCAGCCCTCGAGATGCACAATGTGCCCGATGATGCAGTCCTCGCCGACGATCGTGGGCCACTGCGGCGTGGTGTGCAGCACCGAGTTGTCCTGGACGCTCGTGCGGGCACCGATGCGGATCTCGCCCTCGTCACCGCGCAACACGGCCCCCGGCCAGATGCTGGCGCGCTCGCCCACCCAGACCGAGCCGATGACCACGGCATCGGGATGGATGAATGCGTCAGGATGGATCTGGGGTTCGCGGTCCCCGAGAGCGTAGATCGGCACGAGCAGAGGGTAGCCAGTAGAACGAACGCGGCTTCACCCGATACCGTGGTGCCCTATGTCCCGACGGATCGACATCGAGCTCACCAGCACCCGCCCCGATGGCACCTGGACCTGGCGTTCCGCCGGGGCCCAGAAGCCCAAGGGGGTGCTCGACGGCACGCTGCTGCCCGCAGGTGCCACCGTCGGCATGGTGCTGCGGGCCGAGGCCGAGTCCGAGCTCGACGGCACGGTCATCACGTCCGTCGCCGCTTCGAGGGAGAAGTCGGCCAAGAGCGGTCTGCTCGAGTTGATCGCGAGCGACCGCCCCTTCGAGGCCGTCACCCAGCAACTGGCCCGCCGCGAGCGCAGCGACCGCGGCCGTGATCGCGGAGATCGTGGAGATCGCGGCCCGCGTGGCGACCGTCCCGACCGCGGGCCGCGCCCGCCTCGGGGAGATCGGCCTGACCGCGGCGACCGACCCGACCGTGGCCCCCGCGCCGACCGTCCGGCACGAGCCGAGCGCCCCGACCGCGGCGACCGTCCGGCCCGCACCGACCGCCCCGACCGTGGCCCGCGCCCCGAGCGCAAGCCCCGCTTCCAGGCACCGCCGGAACTGCCCCAGCGCCCGAAGGCGAAGCGCCTGAAGCCCGGGCGCGCCCACCGTAACGCGATGCTCGCCGCACTGCCCGAAGCGCACCGGCCGGTCGCCGAGCGGGCGATGCAGGGTGGCATGCCTGCCGTTCGCCAAGCCGTTGCCGAGCAGAACCAGCGTCTGCGCGCAGAGGGTCGCGAGGAGATCCCGTTGAAGGGTCTGCTCGAGATCGCCGAGCAGCTGCAGCCCGCAATCCGCGTCGCCGAATGGCTCGACCGCGCCGACGCCGCCGTTGCCGACCTCGAGGAACTCGATCTGCGCGACCTGCGCAGCGTCGTGGCCGCCGCCGAGGACCCGATGGTGGCGCGCGACGAGAGCACCCGCGAGCTCGCCGGTCGCCTGAAGGAGGCGTTGACCACCAAGCAGGAGAAGGAACTCGCACTCTGGTACGAGGACATCGACGCCGCGATCAACGTCAAGCGCGTCGTTCGTGCGCTCAAGCTCTCGTCGCAGCCCCCGAAGGCGGGGGTGCGTTTCCCTGCCGACCTGGCGGGTCGACTCGCGGCAGCGGCCACCGAGAACCTCACGACCGATGCCCTCCCCGATCGTTGGGTGGCGGTGCTCGAGGCAGTGGCCTTCAGCCCCGTCCGCGCAATGGTGAAGCCCGCAGCGAAGCCCGAACAGGTGAACGACGAACTCACCGCCACGGTGCGTCGGCTCGCGTCCCTGCTGCCGCAGATCGCGGCACTCTTCGGCATCGAGGTCGACAAGGCCGCCCCTGCGGCCAAACCGCTGCGTCCGGTGCCGCCGGCTCGCAAGTCCGCTGCGAAGCCCGCCGCGGCACCCGTCGCGCCAACTTCGGCCCCTGCTGCCGAGCCGGCCCCGGTGAGCGAGCAGCCCGCAGCCGACGAGCCCGCAGCCGACGAGCCCGCAGCCGACTGATCGCCCGGTTCGGCCGCCCAGCACCCTCACCGCTACGGTGCGGTGCATGTCCGACATCGTGCAGTACGAGACCCGTGGCCGCGTTGCGGTCATCACCCTGAACCGCCCCGACGCTCGCAACGCCGTGAACGGCGATGTGGCCCAAGGCATGGAAGCCGCCATCGACCGGATGGAGGCCGACCCGGACGTCTGGGTCGGCGTGATCACCGCCAACACCGAGGGCCAGGAGCGGCCAGTCTTCTGCGCAGGGGCAGACCTGAAGGCGATCAACTCGGGTCAGGCCGGCGGCCTCGCCACTGCCAAGGGCGGCTTCGCCGGTTTCGTGTACCGCGATCGCAAGAAGCCCGTGATCGTCGCGGTGGACGGTCTTGCCACGGCCGGCGGTTGCGAGATCGTGCTCGCTGCCGATCTCGTGGTGGCCACCGAGCGGTCAGCCTTCGGTCTTGCCGAGGTGAAGCGCAACCTGATCGCCGGTGCTGGTGGCCTGTTCCGGCTGCCACGTGCGATCGGTCAGGCAGCGGCCATGGAGGCCATCCTCACCGGCGAGCCGATTCCCGCAGAGCGCGCCTACCACCTCGGCCTCGTCAGCCGACTGGTGCCCGCCGGCGGTGCGCTGGATGCCGCCATGTCGCTCGCCGGCAAGATCTGCGAGGCCGCCCCGCTGGCAGTCTGGGCGAGCCGCAAGGTGGTGCTTGCTGCCGCATGGGCCGACGACGAGACCCTGAAGCGCATGACGAACGAGGAATTCGCTGGCGTGATGTCGTCGGAGGACACCAAGGAGGGCCTCACGGCCTTCATCGAGAAGCGTCCGCCGAACTGGCAGGGTCGCTGACCTACAGCGTCGTCGACACGACGATCTTGCGGGCAGTGATGCCCGCCCGCTCATAGAGGTTCTTGGTCTCGCGATCGCCCGGCAGTGCCGTGCCCTCCAGCACGGTGCAGCCGATGCGGCGCGCTCCATCGATCGCTGCCTCGAGCAGACCGTCGCCGAGGCCCACCTCGCGAGCCTCCGGGTGTACCCAGACCTGACGCACCTCGGCCACGTCGTCGCGGACAGCGAGTTCGAGATAGCCGACCACGACGGCGTCGATGGTGGCCACCCACACCCGATCCGGCAAGGTCACCAGCGCCGCCCAGTCCCCAACGGCAGGCTCCTCGGCAAGCCGCCGACTGCCACCTCTCTGGTCGGCCATCGCCGCCCTCGCATCGGCCTCGAGTTCGGCCAGCACTGCCGCATCGGCCGATGTCGCAGCGCGGACGGCCTCGATCATGTGGTTCGGCTCAGCCGAACTCGGGGCACTCGTCGTCGCCCATCGGGCAGACGGGTGCGGAGGACCTGATGAGCAGGAAGCACTTGCTGCACATCCGCTCGTCGGCGCGCTTGGGCTGCAGACGGTCGGCGGCCTCACCGCGCTCCTCGGGCTCCTCGTCCTCGGCTTCGTCGTCCTCGTCCTCGGCGGCAACCAGGCGATCCTTGAGGATGGTGTCGAGGTCGGCCTCGACGTCGTCCTCGTTGACGAGATCCTCGTCCTCGTCCTCGTCCTCTGATGCAGTACGAGCCCTGACCGGGCCGGAGGTGTCGTCTTCCTCCTCGTCCTCCTCGGCGAAGGTCTCCTCGAACTCGTCCTCGTCGGCGAGGTCTTCCTCGTCCTCGAGATCTTCTTCATCGAGGTCGTCGACGTCGATCTCTTCCTCGTCGACCTCTTCCTCGAACTCTTCCTCCGGTTCGATCGTCACGTCGTCTTCGTCGTCAACAGCCATCTTCGTTCCTCGCTCGTACCCGTGAGGGTCGGGATACTACGCGCAGCACTCGCCCACCCCGCGCAGGTTCCTTGTGACAACCGTCACAGTCTTGAATCAGGGGGAATTGCGGCGCGATTCGGCCCGCCGTTCGGCTGCGAGCCGCTCGAGTTCAGGGGCCTCGGTGGTGAGATGCGTCATCGACGCAGCCACGGCACGGTGCCCTGCTTGCTCCTCGATCAGGCGGTGCATCTCGAGCACCACCCGCCGGTAGGAGGGGTGTCCCTGCGGTGACGAGCGCAGTTCGAGCAGGTGGATGGCCTCGCGGGCGTTGAACTGCATGCTGTACCGCATGCGGTACGCCATGGCGATCGCGTACTGCGCCTGCTGCGGGAACTCGTTCTTCAGTGCGTCGTAGAGCGCCGCCGAACGGGCCATCGCGTCATCGAACACGTCGGCGACACCTGCCTCGTCGATGAGTTCAGGGCGCACGTAGCCGTGATTCGGCGTCAGCGACTGCCAGTCGATCGTCAGCATGCGGTAACGTTGCAGGTCGCGGAAGGCGCCGTAGTCACTCAGCACGTCGAAGCGGTAGTCGACCCGCTCGAATGCCCGGCCTGGCTTGTGGCGCCGGTTCTCGCGTTCGCCGATGTAGGCCTTCATCAGCGCGAGCCGTTCGGTGGGACCGAGCGACCTCACCCGCTCGAGCAACTGGGCCTCGGGCAACTGGGTGTGCGGGTAGCAGATCGCCGCCAGCATCTTGTCCTCTGCCTCGGGGTCGAAATCGACGAGCTGCACCGATGGCGCTGCGTCGACCGGGGTCTCCCCGAACAGCGACTGCACGAGTTCGGAGGTGTGTTCGCGGGTGGTGGCCAGGTAGTTGCTCCAGCGGCCCCCGCGGTCGGGCAGGTCGACCCTGCGCAGGAAACTGGGGATCACCTTGCGCAGTTCGTGCAGCATCAGTTCCGCGTAGTGGCGTGCCTCGGGCAACGGATGCGCCCGCATGCGCACGAGCATCGCCTCGAAGGCCTGGCCCGAGCCGTAGATGCCGACGTTCGAGAGTGACGCCGCCGGCAGCACCCCGCGCACAGCGTCGAGCGCCTTGGCCCTCGTGGCCATGCGGTAGACGAAGTCGCTGTCCCCGGGCTCGCGCGCCACGGTGACCCGGACGTGGTCGGTGACACGGTTCAGCAGCAGGGTGTAACTGTCGAACATGCGGTCCATGTCGCCCACGTAGCGCGTGCCGAAACGGCTCGAGAGCAGCGCCGGGTCGCGGTAGAAGCGGAATCGTCCACCCAGTCGGGCGTCGTAGGCGATGTAACGAGTGCTCTGCTCGAGGTAGCTCATCAGGCGACCCCACTCGAGCACCTTGGTGAGGATGTTCGAGGCCTGCTCGCAGGCCAGGTGAACACCGCCGAGTTGCGCCACCGAATCGTCGCCGTACTCGAAGAACACCTTCTCGTACAGCTCTTCGGCCCTCTCGAGACCGATCGTCGCGTCGACGGTGGCATCGCCTTCGATGTCGAGATCGCCCACGAACTCGTCGAGGAACAGCCGCCGCAGGCTCTTCGGGCTGCGGCTGTAGCGCGCGAAGAGGGCGCCCTTCACCACCTCGGGCAGGTTCACGAGCGCGAAGACCGGACCATCGAGATTCGTGAAATAGCGACGGAGGATGTCCTCCTCGTCTGGCGTGAACTCCTCAGGGACGTACACCGTCACAAGGGGTCATCCTACGGTGGGCGCCTCTCGGGCGAGTGGATGCTAGAGAACCTTCACGTCGCGTGGCCGGAGGTCGAATGCGTCACGCGCCTGCTGCAGCAACGCCGCCGAGGCCCACAGATCGACCACGGTCATCGCCATCGCCTTGGCTCCGTCGACCACCGCCCTGTCGCCCTCGGGACCTCCGGCGAACTCGGCGAACGCCACGCTGTGGATCGGGACTCCGTCGGGAGCCACCTTGATCATCGGGTGGATCGACGGCACGAGGTAGCTGATGTTGCCCATGTCGGTGCTGCCGGCCACACGGCGACCACTGGTCACGGGGTCCATCACCGTGCGACCGAGCCGGGCGGCATTGCTCACGTATGCCTGCACCATCGGACCGTTGTCGACCATGTCGGCGTAGGTCTCCCCTGCCCATTCCGCATGGAAGGTGCAGCCGCACGCGCTCGCTGCCGAGGCCAGCGCCGTGTGCACGCGTTCCTTCAGCGGCTCGAGCGACCGGAGCGTGGCGGAACGGATGTACCAGTCCATCTCCGCCTCGGCCGGCACGATGTTCGGCTTGTCGCCAGCCTTGGTGAAGATGCCGTGCACCCGCTCGTTCGGCCGGATGTGCTGACGCAGTGCCGCCACGTTGACATAGCCGAGCACCGCTGCGTCGAGGGCGTTGCGGCCCTCCCACGGAGCCGCCGCGGCATGGGCAGCCCGTCCCTCGTACCGCACCAGCAGTTCCTGGATCGCGAGGCAGTCGATGCTGAAAAGGTCCGCGTCTGCGGGGTGCACCATCATCGCCGCATCGACATCGTCGAAGGCTCCCGCACGGGCCATGCGAACCTTGCCGCCGCCGCCCTCCTCGGCCGGGGTACCCATGATCCGCACGGTGCCGCCGGCCTGCTCGGCAACGGCCGCAGCGGCGAGGCCGGCGCCCAACCCTGCGGCGGCGATCACGTTGTGTCCGCAGGCATGGCCCACACCGGGCAGTGCGTCGTATTCGCACAGCACGGCGATCACCGGGCCGCTGGTGCCGACCTTCGAGTCGAAGGCGGTGGCAATGCCGTAGGCGCCCCGGGTCGGCGCGACCCCCTGCTCCTCGAGCAGGTCGGTGAGCAGGCCGTGGGCGTATTCCTCCTCGTAGTTCAACTCGGGACGCGCATGGATGGCGCGGCTGGCGTGCACCAGCCTCGGGGCCAAGGCGTCCACCCGGTCGCACACTGCCTGCTTCAACGCCTCGACATCCATGTCACTCCTCTCCGTGCCGCAGCACGATCTTGCCCAGTTGCTGGCCGCTGTGCAGTCGGGCCAGCGCTTCCTCGTACCGCTCGATCGGATACTCGGCGTCGACCTGCACGGGCACGCCCTGCGAGACCATGCGGGTGACGTCGTCGAACTCGCGGTAACTGCCCATCGTGCTGCCGATGATCTCGAACTGCTTGAAGAACAACCTCGGCAGGTTCAGTTCGACCTTCGGACCGGAGGTTCCACCGCACACCACCATGCGGCCTCCGGGGCGCAGCGAACGCACCGACTGCTCCCATGTGGCGGGACCCACACTCTCGATCACCACTTCGGCCTGTACCGGCCAGCGTTCGGCCGCACTGTCATGGGCCGCAGCGGCACCCATGCGCAGGGCCTGCTCACGCTTCGAGGCATCGCGGCTGGTGACCTCAACACGGCAGCCCATGTGCTGTGCGAGCGCGAGCGCAGCGCACGAGACCCCGGAACCGATGCCCACCACGAGTACGGTCTCTCCGGCTCTCGCCCTCGCCCGACGCAGCATTCGCAGGGCTGTCAGGTAGGCGAGCGGGTAGGCAGCGCTCTCCGCCCAGGATCGACCCGTCGGGCGATGGACGACGTTCCGTTCGGGCACCACCACGGCCTCGGCATGGCCACCCCACCGGTGCTCACCGATGATCCGGAAGCCAGGTCCCAATGGGCTCTCGTCGCCCCACTCGACGATGTCGGCGAGCGGTGAGAGGCCGGGGTTCACCACCACTTCGTCACCCACAGTCACCCGACTGACGGCGGGCCCGACATCGGTGACGACCCCGGCGATGTCGCACCCGGGCACGTGCGGCAGCGGAGGCTTCGGCAGCCCGCGGGTGACCCACAGGTCCATGTGGTTGAGAGCGCTGGCCACGACGCGGATGCGCACGTCGTCGACCTGCAGCGCGGGCTCAGCGATCTCGGCCCAGCGGTATGCGCCGGGCGATTCCTCGAGCAGCCACGCCTTCATCGTCTCGACAGTAGTTCCACGTCACACGTGCACGACGAGGCCATCTGGCACGACCTCGAGCTCGAAGCGGGAGACTCGGCCCGCCCGCTCACCATCGAGCCAGCAACCGATCGGGCGATCGAACTCCATCGACCATCGTTGCACCTGCCGCGCACTCAGCTGCGGGTGCGGCAGGTGCGTGCCGGTCACGGAACGTCTCGCCGCCTGGAGTCGGGCTCGCAGGGGCATGTCGGCCGCCACCTCGAGCACGTCGACCCGTCCGTCGTTCGGGTGACTGCGCGGGGCGACATCGCGCCGCGAGAGGAACTGGGCATTCATCAACAACACCACCCGCCGACGCCAGAAGGCATCGCGCAGCACCACGTGCGAGAGCGCGAAGGTCTCGGTTCCGTCGAGCCGCACCCTCAACAGGTCCACGGGGGCCCGGGTCACGACGCCGTCGAACCGCCCGGGGGCCCCGCCGCCCATCGTGCGGGCGAGGTCGCCCCCGGACAGCCCGATGGGCTCGGAGGGGAGGCCCGGCAG
>JBJTXX010000057.1:0-4026 GCA_046082485.1 Actinomycetota bacterium | reverse complement strand
CGCCGGGCCGCGCTGGCACTGGGCGCCGACACCCGGTGCGACCATGTCTCGGCGGCCTTGGAGTTGCGGCGGGCGGCGTTCCTGCAGCGGTCCCCGCTGCTGAGGTCGGCAGTGCAGGCGGGCCGGCTGTCGGTCGACCATGTCGACCTGTTCATGAGGTGTGCCACGGCTGCGAGGTTCGAGTTGTACCGACGCGACGAAGCCGAACTGGTGCGCCAGTGCGAGGGCCTGGTGCTGTTCGACGACGCTCGGAAGCTGCTGGCCTACTGGTGCTTCGCGGCAGATGAGGAACTCGGGGTCTCGGCCCGCCCGTCACGCCCTTCCACGATGCGGCACCACCGGTCCCCGGTGGACGGGCTGGTGCGGCTGCGGGCCGTCCTGTCGCCGGTCGACGGCGAGATCGTGCAGCGTGAACTGCGCCGCCTCGAACGCGAGATCCGGCTCGAGGATCGCGCTGCGGGTGCCGAGCGCGGCCGTGAGGAGGTGCAGGCTGCGGCGCTGGTGCGGATGGCGACCCGTTCGGTCAACTCGCAGGGCGCCACTGCGCGCCCGCTCTTCCAGGTGGTGGTGGGCGACCACGCGGCGCGCCACCTCTGTGAGTTGGGCTCCGGAACCGTGGTGCACCCGGTCGATCTCGTGCCGCACCTCGGCACGGGGCTGATGGAGGTGTTCCTGTTCGACGGCCCTGGTGCGGTGATCACCAAGTCGTCGCGGCGCACCTTCACGGGTGCGTTGCGCAAGGCGGTGCTGGTGCGTGACCGGCGATGCCGGGGCGGCAGGGGCACCTGCCCCGAGCCAGCCGAGTGCTGTGATGTCGATCACCGAACACCCGCGGCCCGGGGCGGGCCGACCAGCCAGTTCAACGGTCGGGCGCTGTGCCCCGGCCACAACCGCATCCACGAACTGCACGAGGACGCGCCTCCACTGCCCGAGGCCGTGGTGGATGCTCGGTCGGCCGTGCTGTGCCGGTTGCGCTGGTTGGCGCGTCAGGCCGCGGACGTCGGTTAGGCCAGCAGCAGGCGAACCGCCCCGCCGAGGCTGAGAGCCAACACCACCCACACGAACAGTCGGTCGCGCAGTCGGGGCAGCAGTGCCCTGCCGGCGTAGAGGCCGACCAGCACGACGGGGAACAGGGTGAGGTCGTAGAGCAGGCCCTCGACCGTGAAGAAGTGGCCGAGCGCGAGATAGAGGGGGATCTTCGCCAGGTTCACCGCGAAGTAGAACCACGCCGAGGTTCCCACCAGAGTCTGCCGGTCGAGGCCGAGGCCGACGAGATAGGTGTTCATGATCGGCCCGGCGGCGTTCGAGACGAAGGTGGTGAAGCCTCCGGCGGTGCCGTAGAGGGCCGGCTGGGCGGGCCGAGGAGGGCTGTTGCGCAGCATCCGCACGACCTGCACGCCGACCACCGTGATGATGGCGCAGGCGATCACCACCTCGATGGTGCGGGTGTCGTCGGCCAGCACGAAGAACGCGGCGCCGAGCCCGAAACCCGCCGCCACCCACACTGTCAGGGGCCGCAGCAGGTCCCAGCGGGTGTGGCTGCGGTACCAGCGGGTGGCGTAGATGTCGGCGAAGATCAGCACGGGCAGGGCGATGCCGGCGATCATCCGACCATCGGCCACGAGCGCGAACAGGGGAGTGGCGAGCAGGCCGGCCCCCGGCAGTGCGGTCTTGGAGAGGCCGGTGACGAGCGCAGCCAGCACACCGACCACCACGGCGGTGGTGGTGAACATCAACCTGCGAGAGGCGAGGCGAGCCGCCGCTGCACGGCAGCCCGGATCTGCGCGTCGAAATCGCGCATGTGTGCCTCGATCAGCTCGGCGGCCCGGTCGGCGTCGCCTGCCTGCAGGGCGGCGAGGATGGCGCGGTGCTCGTCGACCATCGTGTGCAGGTCGGCCACGTCGCCGAGGTACAGGTGCCACAGCCGGTCGCTGTGGGCGTACAGCATGTCGAGCGTGTCGGTGAGGAACCGGTTGTCGGCGGCGGCCCACACGATCTCGCGGCAGCGGCGGTCGACCTGCAGCAGTTCGTCGGGGCTGGAATCGGGCCGCACGGTCTCGAGGACTGCGGCCATGTCGTCCCAGTGGGTCGCGGTGCCGCGGGCGCAGGCCAGTCGCATCGCGTACGGCTCGAGCCGGGCGCGGGTGTCGTACAGCAGCGGCAGTTCACCCACGTCGACACCGCTCACGTACATGCCCCGACGAGGCATGACCGTGACGAACTGGTCGCGCACCAGGCGCTGCAGGGCTTCGCGGATGGGAGTGCGGCCGAGGCCGAGGTGGGCCTGCAGTTCGTCCTCGCGGATGACGGCTCCGGGCGCGAGTTCGAGCCGCACGATCATGCGGCGGATCTCTTCGTAGGCGCGTGCACTGAGGGAACTGATATGGTAATGATATATCACTGGCCGACGGTCGGCCACATCGTCTCAGGGGAGTCGTGCAATGAGTGAAGTCCCGTCGTCCGCGAAGGTCGTCGTGATCGGCGCCGGCATCGTCGGCAACTGCCTGGTGGGGCACCTCGCCCGTCTCGGCTGGACCGACATGGTGCTCATCGACAAGGGTCCGCTGCCCAACCCCGGCGGCTCCACCGGACACGCCTCGAACTTCATCTTCCCGACCGACCACAACAAGGAGATGGCCTTCCTGACGGTGGAGAGCCAGAACCAGTACATCGCTGCGGGTCTGAACCACACCTGCGGCGGCATCGAGGTGGCCCGCGAGCCGCAGCGCATGGAGGAGTTCAAGCGCCGCATGACGAGCGCCAAGGCGTGGGGCATCGATGCCCGTCTGTTGACCCCGGCCGAGATCAAGGAACTCGTGCCGTTCATCAACGAGGAGATCCTGCTCGGCGGCTACTACACGCCCAGCGTGAGCGTGGTCGACAGCCTCGCCACCGGAACCATGCACCGCGATGAGGCGGTCGCCAAGGGCGCCCTCAGCGTCTTCGCCAACACCGAGGTGCTCGACATCGAGACCGAGCAGCGCCCTGGTGCGCTGCCCAAGGTGAAGGCCGTCGTGACCGATCGCGGCCGCATCGAGGCCGAGCACGTGGTGATCGCCTGCGGCGTGTGGAGCCCCCGCATCGCCGCCATGGCCGGCGCCAACATCCCCCTCACCCCGGCCGTGCACCAGATGGCCGACGTCGGCCCGTTCGACGTGCTGGTCGAGACGCAGAAGGAAGTGGCGTACCCGATCATCCGCGACATGGACACGTTCTGCTACGAGCGCCAGTCCACTGGTTCGATGGAGGTGGGCAGCTACGCCCACCGGCCGATCCTGATGCGCCCCGACGACATCCCCACCATCCAGGCCTCGGCGCTCACGCCCACCGAACTGCCCCTCACCTGGGACGACTTCGACCCGCAGCTCGAGCAGGCCATCGACCTGATGGAGATGCTCGCCGACGGCGAGATCAAGTACGCCATCAACGGTCTGCTGAGCCTCACGCCCGACGCCAACCCGGTGCTCGGCGAGACCGTCGAGGTGCGCAACCTCTGGAGCGCCGCCGCGGTGTGGATCAAGGAAGGCCCCGGCATCGCCCAGCTCGTGGCCGAGTGGATGACCTACGGCTACCCGCACATGTGCGACCCGCACGGCAGCGACATCGCCCGGTTCTACCCCCACGAGAAGACCGAGTGGCACATCAACGCCCGGTGCAACGAGCACTTCAACAAGACCTACGGCATCGTGCACCCGCGTGAGCAGTGGGCCAGCCAGCGTGGCGTGCGCCGCAGCCCGTTCTATGCCCGTGAAGAGGCGCTCGGCGCCACGTTCTTCGACGCACGCGGCTGGGAACGCCCGCAGTGGTACAGCAGCAACGAGAAGTTGATGGCCAAGTTCCCCGAGGCCTGCCAGGCCCGCACCCACGAGTGGGACGGCCGCTGGTGGAACCCGGTGATCAACGCCGAGCACCTGCAGATGCGCGAGAGCGTGGGTATGGTCGACCTCACGGCGTTCAACGAGTTCGACTTCGAGGGCCCCAAAACCATGGAGTTCCTGCAGTGGGTGTGCGTCAACAACGTCGACG
>JBJTXX010000056.1:0-2425 GCA_046082485.1 Actinomycetota bacterium | reverse complement strand
GTCCCTGCATCATCCGGTCGTTCACCTCGGCAACCGCGACGGCCGAACCCCGTCGCGTGGTCACCCGCACGCGGTCGCCGTCCGACACGCCCAATGCCGCAGCGTCCTCGACCGACAGCCGCAGGGCACCCTGCTGGTCCTTCTTCCGCCACGAGGGGTCGCGCAGAATCGTGTTGGCCGTCGACGACCGTCGTTCACCCGCCGACAGCACGAACGGGTACTCGGCGTTGGCGGCGGTGGATGTGGACTCGTCGGCGAGGCGGTCGAACTCGGCAAGCAACTCGTCGATCGCCAGGTTCACCTTGCCGTCGGCGGTCTGCACTCGCCGCCACGTCTCGTCGTGGTCGTCGATCGAGAAGATCAGGCCCGACGGTGAATCGATCACCGCTTGGAACAACGCCTCGCCGAGTTCGGCGCCGTCGCCCTCGATGCCGGCCCGACGAACCGAGTCGGGGTAGGTGCCGGCGCACTTGTGGGCCAGTCCCCACACGGCTGCGGCACCTGCTGCGTCGATGCCGTCGGTGGTGCGCAGCGTCGGACCCAGACCCTCGTACATCAGCACCGACGCCAGTCGGCCGAGTTCGGGCCGAGCACCCACCAGTTCGAAGAACGCCCCGGCGAACTGGGCCCGACCGTGCTGCGCTGCGGCCAACAGCGGGGCCACCTCGCTGTCGCCGTACGCGCCGAGGGCGCGGCACAGGCGAGCGTGGATCTCGGCCTCGGGCAGCGTGCCCTCAGCGGGCGGCAGCAACGGCCGACGCAGGTGGAAGAAGTTGCGCGGGAACTCGAGGTTGAAGAACGTGCACTCCCACTTCTCGAACTGCGATGCGGCAGGCAGCACGTAGTGGGCCTCGCGGGCAGTCTCGGTGAGTGCCACGTCGATCACCACCGAGAACTCGAGGGTCCGCATCGCCTCACGCATGCGCTGGCTGTCGGCGAGGCTGTGCACCGGGTTGCCGCTCTCGACCAGCATGGCGCGGAAGCGCTGCGGGTGGTCGCCGAGGATCTCGTCGGGAATCACGTTGCACGGCACCAGACCCGTGACAAGCCGATGTCCTGTGACAGGTGTGGTGCGCTCACGCGCCCCGCCCGCGCTGCCCCCGCCGCCGAGTGAGGCGAAGCGAGTGTGCAGGTTCATGCCGCCCGGCACCCCGAAGTTGCCGGTGAGCAACACCAACAACTTCTCGAGGTAACTGTTGAGGGTCGAGTGCGGCGCCATCTGGATGCCGAGGTCTTCGAAGATCGACACGCCGCCCTTTGCCGCGGCGATCACCCGCGCCGCATGGCGGGCCTGCTCCTCGGGAACACCAGCCTTGCGGCACGACTCGGCGATGTCGACCGCCGCGAAGTGGGCCGCCAGTTCCTCCACGCCGTTGGCGTGCTGGCCGAGCCAGTCACGCGCCATCAGCCCCTCCTGCACGATCGTGGCAAGCATCGCCGCGAGCAGGTGGGCGTCGCCGCCCGGCCGAGGGCGAAGCCAGATGTCGGCCAGCTCGGCGGTCTCCGAGCGCTTCGGGTCGACCGCCATGAGCGTGCGGTTCGCATCGGCAGCGATCTCCTTCAGAACCCGACGTGCCTCGGGGAAGCCGTGCGACTGCCACGGGTTCTTGCCCCAGAACACCGCCACTTCGGCGTGCTCGTACTCGCCGGTGGTGTGGCAGCTGCTGCGGCCGAACAGTTGGCCGTCGACCCAGAACTCGCCCGTCTTCTCCTGAGCGAGTGCGTTCGACGTGTACGTGATGCCGAGCGCCGCACGGGTTGAACCGCCGTAGCCGCCGCCGAGGTGGTTGCCCTGCCCACCGCCGCCGTAGAACAGGATCCGGTCGCCGCCGTGGCGATCGATCACGTCGCGGAACCGCGCCGCCACTTCCGCGATCGCAGTGTCCCAGTCGACCGGCTCGAACGTGCCGTCGGGCCGGCGACGCAGCGGCGTGGTGAGCCGCTGCGGGTCGGACTGGTAATGGTCGATCCGCAGACCCTTCTCACACGTGTACCCCTTCGACACCGGGTGGGCCTTGTCGCCCCGGACACGCGTGATGGAACGCTCGTCGATTCTCACTTCGAGCCCGCAGTTGCTGCTGCAGAGGATGCAGGCGGTGGGATGCCAGGTGTCGGTCATCGGATCCTCCTCGGTTCGTTGGCCGAACCTACTCGTGGGGCACTGCGGTCTCGGTCCTCGAGCGAGCACCGCGTCACCGCCACAGGTACGGTCGGCCGCCGAACTGCGACGACCCACGTCGTTCACCCGGAGGTCCCCACCCGTGACAGCGCTGCCGATTCCGGTTCACGGCGAGGCCACCGCGTGGGTGCAGCAGCACCTCGGGCACCTCGTGTGCGACCCCGGCGCCGTGGCCAGCCCTGCGCGGCGCGGCGGGCAGCGAGCGGCCGATGGCGCGCTCGCGTCGCTCGACATCACCGGCTACGC
>JBJTXX010000055.1:0-6332 GCA_046082485.1 Actinomycetota bacterium | reverse complement strand
CGGTAGATCGTGAAACCGATGCGGTGGTCGGTGAGCCGGTTCTCCTTGAAGTTGTAGGTGCGGATCTTCTCGCCGCGTCCGCCACCACCCACCTGCGAACGACGCTCGGCCGACATCGCCGCCTGCTGTTCGTCCTCGGCGAGCTTCAGCAGGCGGGCCCGCAGCACTGTCATCGCCCGCGCCCTGTTCTGCAACTGGCTGCGTTCGTCCTGCATGGTGACCACGATGCCCGTGGGCTTGTGGGTGATGCGCACGGCCGAGTCGGTGGTGTTCACGTGCTGTCCGCCCGCGCCGCTGCTGCGGTAGACGTCGACGTCGAGGTCCTTCTCGTCGATCTCGACCTCGACCTCGTCGGCCTCGGCCAGCACCAGCACGGTGGCCGATGAGGTGTGGATGCGGCCCTGGCTCTCGGTGACGGGCACGCGTTGCACGCGATGGGTGCCGCCCTCGAACTTCATGCGGCCCCAGGCGGTGTCGCCCCGCAACACGAACGTGACCTGGTTGATGCCGCCCAGGTCGCTGCGGTCCTCGGCCAGCACCTCGGCCTGCCAGCCCTTCGCCGCGGCGTAGGCGCGGTACATGTCGTAGAGGTCGCCGGCGAACAGGTTGGCTTCCTCGCCGCCCTCGGCGCCGCGTATCTCGACGATGACGGCACGGCCGTCGTTCGGGTCCTTCGGCAGCAGCAGCACCTTCAAGTCCGCGTGCAAGGTCTCGAGCGCGGCCTCTGCGTCGTCGAGTTCGGTGCGCAGCAGTTCGCGCTCGGAGTCGTCGGCGACTGCCAGCAGTTCCCGCGCGGCATCGGCATCGGCGGATCGGGCCCGGATGCGTCGCACGCACTCGACCACCGGGGTGAGGTCCTTGTAGCGGCGGGTGACCTCGCGAAGGCGCGACTGATCGCTGACGATGTCGGGGTCGGAGAGGCTCGCCTCGAGCGAGACGAACTCGTCCTCCACTGCGCGCAGGCGGTCGATCACGGCGGGTTCAGGCTAGGGCCGGTCGACCGGAACGACGGTCACCGATGGTTTGGCAATGGCGGCGATGAGCCGCTGCACCTCGATTGCGTCGCGTCGGGGAACCACCAGCAGGCACCTGTCGAGGCCCAACGAGTCGCAGGCATCGACCGCGTACGGCACCGCATCGAGGTCGATACCCGCGCTGCAGACCACCGCCACCGGACGACCCGCCACCTCGGCCACGGCCACACACGGCACTGCATCCTTCAGGTTCGGCCGGGGCACCGGCGGCGGCACCGCACGGAGTCGGGTGGCGCCGATCGGTGACGGGTCGCTCACGAGGTCGTGCCGCAGCAGACGCTCGCCGGCGAGACGTCGCAGCGGGTGGCCGTGGTCGGGGCCGAGGCGGTGATCGCGTACGGCCTGCACCACGGCAGCCAACGCCTCGGCAGCGGGGCGATCCCCGTGCAGCGCCTGGAAGGCCTCACGATCGTGGGCGCCGACGCCCACCTCCAGACGGGTGACGTGCAGCCACGGGTCGTCGACCACACGACACACCTCCAGACCCGCCACCTCGCCGGCCAGCACCCCGAACTCCTCGTTCGGCATGGCACCCGCATGCACGATCACGGCCTCGAACTCCCGGTGCGAGGACGGCACCTCGACTGCCGACGGCAGTGGCTCGGCGGCCGCGGCGTGCAACACCCTGCCCTCGGCCTGCCACACCCGCACCGGCACCGTGAACCGGGCGGCCCGACGAGCGAGCGTGCCGGTGTGCGATTCGGCCACCACGTGCAGTGCGGTGGCACCGCGCCGCACCGCCCAGGCGAGTGCGCCACCGAGGCCACGGTCGGGTCGCTCGGCCAGCAACACCCATGCCGCTGCGCCCTGCAACAAGGCCGCCCCACCGGGGAACTCTCCGGGCTCGAGGGCCGCATCGGCCCCCTCGCGGTCGCGCACCAACGCCTGCAACTTGATGGCGTTCAGCCGGGCGAGACGCGACGGGTCGTTCACCCACCCCACGCTAGGGCGGTGGTCAGCCGCTGAACCAGCCCACCACGTCGACCACCAGATCGAGCGTGCCGTTCTGGTTGTAGAGGTTCACCGTGCCGTCGCTGCCGACGCGCACGATCGAGAGGTTCGACACGTCCACCCCGGCGCGGGGGTTCAGGCTCGCTGCGTTCGGGCGCGCCACACCCCCCGGCCATGCGGTCACGAACGTGTTCGCCGTGGGCGACTTCGCGGCGATGGTCAGCGCCACTGCCGACACCCCGCTGGCCGGAACCCCGCCTACGCCCAGCGCCTGCAGGGTCACGCTCCCGGCCGGCCCCAACGGCGCCACATCGTCGGGGCGGGTGTCGAGCAGTCGGTACGGCGACACCACGAAGTGGCGGCCCGGCGCGGTCGACGACAGGTAGCCCACGACGTCGACCACCACGTGCGTGTTGCCGTTGGCGTTGAAGATGCCAACCTTGCCGTTGGTGCCGATCTTGATGATCACCAGGTTCGGCACGGTGGCCCCTGCCGGGAAGTTCAGGCTGGACGTCGAGGGCCGGGTCTGCCCGGCCGGCCATAGGGTGAGATAGCCACCGGCAGTGGGCTGCACCGCCGTCACGTTCACCACCACCGAGTCCGCGTTCGCCGGCACCCCGCCCACACCTCGCACCGCGAGCTCGAACGAGCCTCCCGGTCCCAGTGCCCCCGTGCGGCCACCGGTGCCGTTGCGCGTGTCCATCGCCCTGAACGGCGTGAGACTCTGCAGTCGGTTCGCCGCCGTAGTGCGGAAGTAGCCCACCACGTCGACCACACAGTGGGCGGAGCCCACGTCGTTCGTGATGCACACCCGTCCACCAGCGCCCGGCTTGGCGATCACCAGACTGCCCATGGCGAACCCGGTGGGCACGCTCACGTTCGCGACATCGGGCACCGAGCCACCGGCGGGCCACACGCTGAACGAACTGGCACCACTTGCCCCCACCGCCGTCACGTTCAGGGCAACCGCAGTCACCCCGGCGGCAGGCACGCCACCGGCGCCCAACACCTGCACCTCCCCCGTGGTGCCGGCGCCCAGCGGCAGCATGCGCCCCGACGACCGCGAGTCGTACACACGCGCAGGGTTCAGGCCCACCCAGTCGCCCAGCACCGTTGCGGGCACCGACCCTGCCGCGACACCCACGCCCGGCGAGGCGTCGAAGCACCCGAGATCCGCGAAGGTGCCGCCCAGCACTGTCGACGACCCCCCGCCCATCCAGCGGTCGAGCACCGTGGCGTAGAGCGAACGGAAGTCGACATGGAACCCCACGCGGTCCCAGCGCTGCACACCGGCCAGGCTGGGTTGCGCGCCGTACAGGCCACCCTTGACGCCTGCGCCGATCACGAAGTGGTTGTTGGCGGTGCCATGGTCGGTACCGGCCGAGTCGTTGGACCAGCTGGTGCGGCCGAACTCGCTGTACGTCATCACCGTCACCCGGCTGCGGAAACGGTCGTCGAGCGTGGTGAAGAACGCCTTCAGCGAGTCGTCGAACTCGGCGAGCAACTGCGCGAGGCGCGCCGGCTGGCCGGAGTGCGTGTCGAATCCGTCGAAGCCGGTGTCGATCACCCGCAACCCGAGGTCCGCGTTCACCAGTCGAGCCGCCACCGTCATCTTGCGGACGAGGTCGTTGTCGGGAAGGTCCCGACGGAACACGGGCGCCACCTGTTGGCCCACGTCGACCACGTCGCGCATCACCGTCGCAACCGAGTCGTGCCACGCCCCCCTGCCAGCCGAAGCCGCCGAGAACCTGCGCACCGCGGCATAGCCCCGCAGCGCCTCGTCGGACAGTTCGCCACCGAACCCCATGCCCCACGGCGGCACGGCGATTCCCCTGGTCTGCTCACCCAGCAGGTGCAACGGCAGTCCCCCGCCGACGGTGGCGGCGCGCAACAGGTCGCGGGTCGCCAGACCGTCGAGCCAGCGGCCCACCCAGCCCGAGGTCGGCGGGCCGCCGCCGGCACGGCCGTGCATCCAGGTGGCCATCGAGCTGAAGTGGCTCAGGTCGGGGTCGGGGTAACCCACCCCCTGCACCACGGCGACGTCGCCTCGGTCGTACATCGACTTGAGGTACGGCAGGCCCGGGTGAAGCCCCACACCCGGGCCCAGCGGCAGCAGTTGGTTGGCGGCGAGCGCCAACGCCCCGTGCTGCGCCAAGTAGTCGGCGTTGTCGTAGGGCACCACCGTGTTCAGACCGTCCGAACCGCCGAACATGCCCACCAGCACCACGATGCCGTCGGCGGCACCGATGGGCGCTGCCCACGCCTCGCCCCCGGGCGCCAGCTCACCCAGCACGCCCCCGGGCAGCAGGCCGTCGAGGGCTCCCAGTGCTGCGCCCGCGCCGACACCCATCCCCATCAACTGCAGGAAGCGGCGCCGGCCCAGACGGGCAGGGTCATCGTCGCGCACGGTCAGCCGTCGGCGGGCCTGCACGGCATCGAGTTCGTCCAGGGATCGACTGTTCATCGCGTTCAGGCCACCTGCATCTCGGGCGACACCATCGCCATTACCAACAACACCGTGCTCTCCCACCATGAGCCCCACGGGCTGGCGGCACGCTCGTCGACGCAGTACTGCACCATCGCCGCCCGGGTCGTGGCACTCAGGTCGAGGCCGAACATGCGGGCCGCTTCGACCACGGCCTGTTCGGGGGTGCGGCCACCGGCCACGTCGTTCGCGTCGCCGTCACGCAGGCGCCACGTCACCCACTGGGCGACCTCGGCACGGGTGCCGAACTGACCGGTGTCGACCCAATAACCGTTGGTCTTCCAGCCCGCGACGTTCGGCGGGTTGAAGGGCACCTGACCCATGCCATCCATGCTCCACTGCGGGTTCAGGTCGGCGCTGCGCAGTCCGGTGTGGTGTGCGATCGCCGTCATGTACTCCACCGGTGATCTCACCATGCCCTGTCGGGCCGTGACGGTGTGGAAGGCGTCGTGCAGCAGCATCGCCCGCACCCACGGGCGCATCTCCATGTCGGCGTCGTACAGCACCCGTGCCAGTTCCTCGACCAGTGCCGACGACGGGTTCTCGTGGGCGAGGAACGTCCAGAGCTTCCTGGTGAGGAAGCGACATGCCGTCATCTTGGTGGCGGTGTTCTCGCGCAGCAGGAAGTCGATGATGTCCGGGCCGTCCCAGTTGCGGGTCACGCCCATGAACGTCTTCGGGTCGGAGTCATGGCGGCGTGGGCGGAACACGTAGTCACCGGTCGTGCCGTCCACCCCGTGGCCCGTCCACGCACGTGCGGCCGCGGTCACGTCGTCCTCGGTGTAGTTGCCCACTCCCAGCGTGAACAGTTCCATCAACTCCCGGGCGAAGTTCTGGTTCGGCGACGTCTTCACGTTGTCGACGTTGTCGAGGTAGACGAGCATCGCCGGCTGCACGGCCATCGCCTGGGCGAGCGTGCGGAAGTTGCCCAGCGCCATGCCGCGGAACAGCGCGTTCTGCTGCGTCATCGCCCTGGCGCTGTTCACCTTCTCCCAACTGCTGCAGAAGTGGCCGTGCCAGAACAGGGTCAGCTTCTCCTGGAACGGTGTGGGTGAGTCGACGAAGCGGTCCATCCACCACTTCACCGCGAATACGAACTGGTCGTACCCCTCGCCATCGATGTCATGGTCGATGTAGGCGGGAATCGGCACCGGTGCGGCCTCGAACGCCATCACGGCGTCGACGGCAGCAGCCCTGTTGCCGGCCGACAGGGCAGCAACGCGTTGCGGCCTCGCCACCACCTCGGTTCGGCGCAGCAGGTGCGCCAGCTCGGTTGCGTCCACGCCCGTTCCTCCCTTGCAGAAGTCGCCGAACGGTTATCGGCCGACGGCGTGCGGTGACGAGTCAGGGTTCCGGCAAGGATCGTGGACGAACCCGGAAAAACAGCACCACCCGGCCGAGGCCGGGTGGTGCGACGTTCACATCGGGCCGTGGGCCCGCAGGGTCACTTGTTCTTGCGCTCGCCGTAACGCTTGTTGAAGCGCTCGACGCGGCCACCGGTGTCGACCAGCTTCTGCTTGCCGGTGAAGAACGGGTGGCACTCGTTGCACAGTTCCAGCTGCATGTCGCCGCTACGGGTCGAGCGGGTGGTGAAGTTGTTGCCGCACGAGCAGCGCACCGTCACGTCGGAGTACTTGGGGTGGATGTCGGTCTTCATCTCGATCTCCAGGAGAAAGGTAACTGCGAGAGCCTATCGGGGGAACCGGGCCTGCGGCACAGCCGGATTCAGGAGCCCTGCTTGCCGATCTCGGCAAGGAAGTCGGCGTTGGTGGCGAACGACTGCAGTCGATCGGTCAGCAACTCGATGGCCGCAGCGGCGTTCCCGCCGTCGGTCAGGCCTCCCAGCACCCGACGCAGCTTCC
>JBJTXX010000054.1:0-6786 GCA_046082485.1 Actinomycetota bacterium | reverse complement strand
CCGTCGTCACCGGCGGATCAGTCGGCGGCACCGTCGGCGGCACCGTCGTCACCGGCGGATCGGTCGGCGGCACCGTCGTCACCGGCGGATCGGTCGGCGGCACCGTCGTCACCGGCGGATCGGTGGGCGGCACGGTCGTGGGCGGCGGAGTGGTGGACGTCGGCGTCACCGTGGTGGGCGGCGGCGGGGAATCCACCACCACCTCGACGGCCGGAGCGAGGCCGCACACCGTGCCAGACGCAACGGTGCTGCAGGAGGGGGTGGAGCCCTCGGGTTCATCCGGCACCGTGGTGCTGCCGAACACGCCGACGGCCTTGGCCCGGTTGACGAGGCTCGAACCCGGCGCAGCCGACCCGTCGACCCGGGCCACCAAGGTGATCGTCGGACCCGTGTCGCCGGCGGCGAGCGATGCCGACAGCGTGCACTTCACCAGTTGCGGGCGAGTGGACTCGGCCAACGCACAGCTTCCGCCGTCACCGGCCACCGAACCGGACACGTACGACATCGACTCGGGCATGCGGTCGAACACCACCACCGGATCGAGCGTCAGGCCTCCGGTGTTGGTGGGCGACAGCGTGAACTCGACCGTCGAGCCCGGTGTCACGGACGCGACGTTGGCCGTCTTGGAGACGCTGACACCGGCATAGCCGTTCGTCACCGACACGCTGACGGTCGCTCCCTGGTGCCCGGTCAGGGTGACCGTGCCGGGGCTGACCGTGCTCACGCTGGCCGAGCCCTTCGCGGTCTCCTCGATCCGGTACTCGATGCCAGCGGGGTCGAGGGTCGAGGGCAGGCTGACGGTGACCGGCGAACCGGGCACCACGTCGAACGAGGTGATCGTGTCCCACGAGCCACCCACCGAACGCCAGATCGTCACCGTGTAGACCTCGCCGGCCGGCGGGGTGCCGATCACGGTCTTCGACACCGTGACGTCCTTCGAGCACGTTGTCGTGCCTGCCTCGGCCGAGGCGATCGTGACACCCGAGTAGGAGATGTGCAGCGTTGCCGCCGTGGAGCCGATCGTGCGGCTCTCGCCTGCGGGCACGAGGGCGCTGCCGTCGGGCCAGGTGACCGTCACATCGACCGACTCGGTGTTCGTGATCGTGAACCAGTGGACCTGCACGTCACCCGTGCTCGAGACGGTGTTGCACTGTGCGACCACCTCGAAGACGGGGTCGCAGTCGAAGGCGACGGTGACGGCCGGTTGGGCCACACCGTTGATCGCCAGCGACACCGTGTGCGAGCCGTCGGCCAGCCCTTCGATGCGGACCGTGGTCGAGGCACCGGGTGCCACCACGTGGTCGGTGCCGTTCACCGTGAAGGTCGCCGGCAGGTCGTCACCGGGATTGTCGAGCAGCACCGAGATCACACCGTCGAACGACACGCACTCCTTGGTCACCGTCGCCACCGGCGGCAGGTCACATGCAATCGTGACCGTGACGGAGAGATCCTTTCCACCGGCGGCGATCGGGATCGTGTGCGTGCCATCGAGGAGGCCGCCGATCACCACCACCTTCGACTCGCCGGGCTTGACCTTGTAGGTGGTGCCGGCCACCACGAACTTGATGCTGTCGTCGTCGTGGCCCACCACGCTCAGCGTGATCGTCACCTGACCGTCCTGGTTCACGCACGCCTTGGTGAAGTCCCCCTTGGGGGTGTTCTCCTCCTCGCAGTCGTCGTGATCGTCGTCGCCGTCTGGCATCGAGTCGTCGACACTGCTGCTCGGATCGGAGTCCTCGACGCTCGAATCCGGGCTCGAATCCTCGACGCTCGAATCCGGGCTCGAATCCTCGACGCTCGAACTCGGGCTCGAATCCTCGACGCTCGAACTCGTGCTCGAGTGGTTCTCGCTGCTGCTCGGGCCCGACGACATTCGCTCGGCGCTCACCTTCGGCCCCGAATCCTCGGGTCCTGAATCCTCGGATCCTGAATCCTCCGGTGACGAACTCTCCGGCCCTGAATCCTCGACCGACGTCTCGGTGCCGTCGCCGTCGGGGCTGTCGTCGTGCGAGTCATCCTCGCACTCGTCATCGTGGTGGCCATCGTCCGCGTCGCCGCACCGCACGTCGACCGACACCGAGAGGTCCTCGTCGCCCGCTTGCACCGGAATCGTCCATGACCCATCAGGGATCGCCGCGAAGCGGCGGGTCGCGCTGCCACCCGCTGGCACGTCGACCGTCTCGACCACGTGCGTGATCGGGTGCTCGACCCGGAACTCGACGGCGTCGCCACCGGTGTTCGACAACAGCAGCGTCACCTCACCGAGCGAGTCACCGCACTCCACGTCGTGTTCCACCGACGCGACCGCCTTGTTGCAGTCGACGTCGAACTCGTGGTCCTCAGACTCGTCGTCGACCTCGATCTCGACCGTGTGCTTGCCGTCGGAGAGGTGGCGGAACTCGACGGACTCCGTGTCGCCGCTGCGCACCTCGTGCGTGGAGTCACCCGACTCGCCGTCGGGACCATGCACCCGGAACGTCGCGGTGCGGCCGAAGGGACCGGCGGGGTTCGACAACGTCAGCACGACCGTGCCGTCGCCAACACCGGGGGCGCTGCTCTCGCATTCGACTTCCTCACCCACGTGCGGGTGTCGGTCGCAGTCGTCGGGCATCTCCAGTTCCACGGTCTCGCCCTGCTTCGAGGTGCTGCCACTGCCCCACGTGCCCTGCGGAACCGTCGTGAGTTCGACCTTCTCGGCCCCATCGGGCCACTCGAACGAGCCGGCGAACCGGTGGTCGTTCGCGTTGGAGAACGAGCCCTGGCCGACCTCCTGCGCGGCGGCGCCGTTCACACGTCGCATCACCCGCACATCCGGGTTCGAGCCCTTGTTGTCGTCGGAAGACGACCGCGCCTGCCACTCCACGGTGCCGTCACACGACACCTCTGCATCGAGGCGCGCACGTGGCGCGCTGTCACCTCCGCTCGCGAACACCGGTGCGGCCGACACGGCCCCCACCAACACCAACCCTGCGACGAATGCGCGGCGAAGCCGCATCGAACGATCTGAGTATTCCGGCATCTCGTCCCCCTCCCGCCGGCAGACTACGCCATCACGAGTGTAGGCAAATCCATCGAAAGGGACAGTCCCGGTACCGTCAAGAGAGGGATCCCCCGCACCACTCGCCGTGCTCTCTCGACCACAGCGCCGCGGTGGCGCGTTAGCCTTCCGCACACCGTGACGCGACGACTCAGACTCCCCTCCCGACACCTGATGATGGCGCCGTTCGGTGGCCTGCTCGTGGCCGCGTCGCTGCCGCCGTGGGGTGTGTGGCCGCTCGCCATCGCCGGCATCGCGCTCTTCGAGACGTCGCTCGGCCACGCGGACACGGTCCGGGCCAGGGCACTGCACGGATGGCTCTTCGCCCTAGCGTGGCTGCTGCCCGGCATGGCCTGGATGTGGTTCCTCACTGCTCCCGGCTATCTCATCGCCACCGCACTCTTCGCCGGTTTCCACGCGCTCGCTGCCGTCGCCGCACCCGAGGGCCCGTGGAGGGTGGTCGGCCGACCGGCGGCCCACACGCTTGCCGAGGTCTTGCGCTTCTGCTTCCCGTTCGGAGGTGTGCCCCTCGCCTCCCTGGCGATCGGCCAGGCGTCTGGCCCGTTCGTCGGGGTCGCGCGCCTCGGCGGCGTGATCCTGCTCACGTGGTTCGTGTTCCAGGTCGGCTTCGCACTGGCCGGCCCGTCGCCCGTGGTGCCCGCGCTCGCAAGGAAACGAGGGGTGACGGCCCGGGGCGAGTGGCACGGTGTGCTCGCCCTTGCCGCTGCCCTCGTCGTCTGGTTGGTGGCCGTTGTCTCGCCGGGCGCTCACGCAACCGAGGCGGCGCCGTTGCGCGTTGCGATCGTGCAGGGGGGCGGGCCGCAGGGCACACACGCAATCGACACTCCCGCGGGCGAGGTGCTGCAACGGCACCTCGAGGCCACGGCCGGCATCGAAGCGGGCAGCGTCGACATGGTGCTGTGGCCGGAGAACGTCATCGACGTCGACCGGTTCGAGGGCAGCAAGGCGCTGCAACAGGTGGCGGCCGAGGCGACACGACTCGAGATTCCGTTCGTCGTCGGCATCACCGAGGACACGGCCGACGGCAGGAACTTCCTGAATGCACAGGTCGTCGTCACGCCCTCGGGCGACGTGGTCTCGCGCTACGACAAGGTGCGTCGAGTGCCCTTCGGCGAGTACATGCCCTGGCGCGGATTCCTCAGCGCCATCGGGGCTCCCACCGACCTCGTGCCCCGCGACGCGGTGGCCGGCACCGACCCCGCCGTGCTGCAACTGCCCGATGGCACACGCATGGCCGTCGCGATCTCGTGGGAGATCTTCTTCGGCGGCCGGGTGAACGAGGGGGTGCAGGCCGGCGGCGAGTTCGTGGTGAACCCCACGAACGGCAGCAGTTACACCTGGACCATCCTGCAGAGCCAGCAGATCGCGTCATCGCGGCTGCGTGCCGTCGAGCAGGATCGCTGGGTGGTGCAGGCCGCACCCACCGGCTTCAGCGCCTTCATCACGCCCGACGGCGACGTGCTGCAACGCACCGGGGTGAGCGAGCAGAAGGTGGTGGTGGGCACCATCGAACCGCGCACCGGCCGCACGTGGTACTCGTACCTCCACGGGCTGACCTGGGTGGTGGTGATGGGCCTTGCGCTCGTCGGCGCCTGGGCGGCCGCCACCGGGGGGTTCAGGCGGAGGGCACCGGAATCGGCGTAGGTGGCTGCACGCCGGCCAGCACATTGACGGCGTTGTGCGCCGCCAGTCGGGCCATGTCACCACGGGTCTCGACGGTGGCCGAACCGAGGTGCGGCACCAGCACGGCGTTCTCGCATTCCCGCAAGCCCGGGTGCACGGCCGGTTCGTTCTCGAACACGTCGAGCCCAGCGCCGCTGATCGTGCAGTGCTGCAGGGCATCGACGAGGGCTGCCTCGTCGATGATCGGACCACGTGCCGTGTTCACGAGGAAGGCCGTCGGCTTCATGAGCCCCAGTTCGCGCTCGCCGATGAGATGGTGGGTGGCCGGCGAGTACGGGCAGTTCAGGCTCACCACGTCGCTGGTGGCCAGCAGTTCGTCGAGGCTCATGAACTGCGCACCGAGCTCGGCCTCGACCACAGGGTCGACAGGCTTGCGGTTCGAGTAGGCGATCGTCATCCCGAACGCACGAGCGCGACGGGCCAGCGCAGTGCCGATGTCGCCCATTCCCACGATGCCCAACTGGCGGCCCTGGATGCCCGAGCCGAGCATGTAGAACATGCCCCACTGCCACGGCGTGTTGCTGCGGATGACCCGCTCGCCCTCACCGAGTCGCCGGGTGACCATCAATACCAGGCCCATGGCGATGTCGGCGGTGGCTTCGGTGAGCACGCCGGGCGTGTTCGTGCAGATCACGCCTCGACGGGCGCAGGCAGCGACATCGATGTTGTTGTAGCCGACGGCCACATTCGCCACGACCTTCAGTTGCGGGCCTGCGGCATCGAGGAAGGCATCGTCGACCTTGGTGGTGAGCAGCGTGATGGCGGCATCGGCCCCACGCACCATGTCGTGCACCTGCTGCACCGACGGCACGTCGAGACTCTCCCATGCCGTCACGTCACCGGCCTCGCGCAGCATCTCGAGGCCGACGTCGGGAATGCGACCGGTGACGGCGATGCGGGGCCGGCTCATGCCGACTCGATCCAGCGACGCAGCCCCGACAGACCTTCGTGGATGTCGTCGACCGAGAGTCCCGAGTAGGCGAACCGCACGAAGTAGTCGGTCTCGCCGGGCTGCGGACGGCCGAAGTGCTTGCGCGTGCAGAACGACACGCCGGTGTTGTGCAGCGCCGCGGTGGCGAACGCACCCACCTCGTCGAAGCCCATGCGGTCCATGACATCGGTGACCTTCGGGAACAGGTAGAAGGTCGCGTCGGGGCGCGGACACACCAGCCCGTCGATCTGCGACAGCTCACCCCACGCCGCATCGCGGCGGCGCTGCAATTCGGCGAGGATGGCCAGCGGGCCATCCTGCGGACCGGTGATGCCCGCGGCGCCCGCGGCCTGCACGAAGTGAGTGGTGCAACTCTCGTCGTTGGTGTTCAGCTTGGCGATCGCATCGGCGATCGGCTGCGGGGCGATGGCTGCCCCGAGACGCCACCCCGTCATCGCGAACTTCTTCGAGAAGGTGTACAGGATGGTGGTGCGCTCGAACATGCCGGGCAGCGAGGCGATGCTGGTGCTTGTGCCCGCATAGCGCATCTCGAAGTACGCCTCGTCGGCCAGCACCTGGAGGTCGTGCTCGATGGCGATGTCGGCGATGGCCTGCATCTCCTCGGGGGTGCTCTCGCAACCGAGCGGGTTCTGCAGGTTGTTGTAGATGATGGCGCGGGTGCTGGGCGTGATGAGGCTGCGCAGGTGGTCGAGGTCGATGGCGAAGCCGCGGTCGGTCTGCACGTAGCGATAGGCGAGGGCCTGACCGCCGTAGTACTCGATCATGCTCTCGTAGATCGGGTAGCCGGGGTTGGGGTACAGCACTCCCTCGCCCGGGTTCATCACGGTCTGCACGAACTTGCCGATCACGGGCTTGCCACCGGGCTGCACCACCACCTGGCTGGGCGCGTACGTCAGGCCGCGCCGGGCACCGGTGTCGCTGGCCAGGGCCTCGCGCAGCGGCATGATGCCGGCGGCCGGGCAGTAGCCGGTCTTGCCCTCGGCGATCGCCTTGTTCATCGCCTCGACCATGTTCGCCGGGGTCGGCAGGTTGATGTCGCCCAGGTGGAACGGGTACACCCGGTTCCCCTTCGATGCCCAATCCGCTGCCGCCA
>JBJTXX010000053.1:0-3465 GCA_046082485.1 Actinomycetota bacterium | reverse complement strand
ATGGCGCGTCGCGTGGGCACACCCACCCATCTCGAGGTGCGGTCGCTGCAGGGCCTGCCGACGTGGGGCGCCTTCACCACCCGCGAGTGGGGCGGCGGCGCCCTGTTCGACCTTGGTGTTCACCCGCTTGCAGTCGCGATGCTGCTGGGAGCCGCCGCCGGCGCCGGGCGAGTCGTGTCGGTGCTGGCCGAACTGCGCGGCGGCGACAGCCACGACAGTGACGAACACGCCGAGGTCGAACTCACCTTCACCAGTGGCTTCCGCGGCCGGGTGGTGGCCAGTTGGCAGGCAGGGCCCGAGCCCCGCTGGGATGCCCAACTGGCAGGCACGGACGGTGTCGTGCGGGCCGAACTGTTGCCCGAGCAGGCGCTCGAGTACAACGGCGACGAGGTGCGACTGCCGACACCGCGCACGAACCCGCCGCTGCTCGAGAGCCTCGGTTACGCGCCGCAGTTGCAGGCACTGGTCGACGACATCGCCCACGGCCGCGAACCGGCGATGAGCGCCGCGTTCGGCCGTGAGGTGCTGCACGTGGTGTTGGCCGCCTATGCGAGCGCAGGCGCGCCAAAGGGGCCGGTCGCGGTGCCGTTCAACGGCCCGCGGGACCGGACCCCGTTGGAGTTGTGGCGCGGGTGACGCGCCGACGGATCAGAGCTTGCGGACCTTGAGGGCCTCGTCGCCCTTGCGACCCTGGCCAACCTCGAACTCCACCTGATCGCCCTCGTCGAGCGACTTGTAACCGTTGCCCTCGATGTTCGAGAAGTGGACGAACACATCGGCGCCACCCTCCCGAGAAATGAAGCCGTAGCCCTTCTGAGCATTGAAGAACTTGACCGTACCGGTGGCCATTGCCGAACCCACTTTCTTCGCCACCACTGCGGTGACGTTGCGACACGCTATCGCAGGATTCGCGCATGAGGGGACAATGGTCACTGGTTTCCGTCCGCAGCGAAACACACACTTCTCGCATGTTCCGCACCATGGCCGAGGCGATCGCCAACATCCGATCCACCGACACACTCGCCGTGCCCCTCGGGCCGGGTGTCCCGGGCGGGTTCCTGCACGCCCTCGGTGAACGAGACGACTTCCAGGCGCTCGAGGTGTTCGGGGCCCTTCTGCCCGATCTCTACCAACTGTTCCTGCGCCCCGGCGTGCACTACCGAAGTGGCTTCTTCGGCCAGGCCGAGCGCTTCCTGCGCGATGCAGGCGCAGCGGTCGACTTCGTACCAGCCGACTTCCGACGCTTCGCACCGGTGCTGCACCATCTGCACCCGCGGGTGATGGCCACCGCCGCGGCGATGCCGGTGGACGGATGGGTGAGCCTCAGCGTGCACGCCGGGGCGAGCGTCGACGAACTGCACGATGCGGGCAGCGACCCCGACCGGTTGCTCGTGGTGGAGTGCAGCCCCCACTTCCCGAGAACCACGGGCCTTGCGCCGCACCACATGCACCGGTTGCACGTCGACGAGATCGACGTGATGGTGCAGAGCGACCGGCGGCCACTCGACCTTGCGGACGCGCCCGCCACCGACGTCGAGGTCGCCATCGCCCAGCACGCGATGCGGTTCGTGCACGACGGGTGCACACTCCAGACCGGCATCGGCGGCATTCCCAGCCAGATCGCCACGCTGATCGCGGAGAGCGACATGGGCGACTTCGGGGTGCACTCGGAGATGTTCACGAGCGGGCTGATGCGACTGCACCTGGCAGGCAAGGTGACGAACCGCAAGGCGGGCCCCTTCGACGGCCGGTCGGTGACGACCTTCGCCGCAGGTGTGCCGCAGCTCTACGAATGGCTCGACGACAACGACGAGGTCTGCTTCCTGCCGGTGAAGGTGGTCAACTCACCGGAGGTCATCGCGCAGAACCGCAACATGGTGACGATCAACGGCGCGCTGGCCGTCGACCTCGCCGGCCAGGTGGTGGCCGACACCATCAGCGGCACCCAGTTCTCGGGCATCGGTGGCCACGAGGATTTCGTGAGCGGCCCCGGCCTGTCGGCCGACGGGCGCAGCCTGGTGTGCCTGCCATCCTCCTCGATCGTGGACGGCCAGCGGGTGTCGCGGGTGCTGCCGTCGCTGCCCGCCGGGTCGGTCGTCAGCACGCCTCGCCATCAGGTCGACGTGGTGATCACCGAGTTCGGCGTGGCGGAACTGATGGGCCGCACGATCCGCGAGCGGGCCATGGCCCTCGCCTCCATCGGGCACCCAGAGGTGCGCGAGGACCTGATGGCCATGGCCGCAGCGTGGCCGCGGGACTGACCGGCGTCAGCGCACGCGGATCGGCACGTTGCGCGGGCCGCGCACCTGGCCACCCGCCCACGTGACCTTCGACTGGTCGACGATCTCGTACTCGGGCATCACCGCCAGCCATTCCTCGATCGCGACACGCAGTTCCATGCGAGCCAGGTTCGAGCCGGCACACCGGTGGATACCGGCACCGAACGCAAGGTGACGGTTCTGCTGGCGGTCGAGGAGCACCCGGTCGGGTTCGGTGAACACCTCGGGGTCCCGGTTCGCTGCCGGGAAGTTCATCAGCACGCGCTCGCCCGCCTTCATCGGGCAGCCCTTGTACTCCACGTCGGCGGTGAGGCGCCTTGCCATCGTGACCGGCGAGTAGGCACGCAGCAGTTCCTCGATGGCCGTGGGCATCAGTTCGGGTTCGTCGAGCAGGCGCCGGCGGTCGTCGGGGTGGTTCGCGAGGTGCCACATGCTGGAGCCGATCGACGACCACGTGGTGTCGATGCCGGCGATCAGCAGCAGGGCGCACATCCCCATCACGATCGGGATGCCGATGGGTTCGCCGTCGTGCTCGGACTGCAGCAGTTCGGTGATGAAGTCGTCCTTGGGCTCGGCCTGCCGTTCGGCGATGGCGGTCTGCAGGTAGCCGAGGATGCCACCGACGCCGCGGCGACGGCGGTCGGCGTCGTGGGCGAACTCCAGCACGTCGCGGACCCACTCGACGAAGGTCGGCGACATCTCCTCAGGCACGCCCAGGATGTGGCCGATGACCCGCACCGGGATCTGCTGCGCGTATCCGGCAGCGGCATCACCCTCGCCGCGCTCGGCGATCTCACCAGCGAGACGACGGCACAGTTCGCGGGTGAACACCTCGTACTCGGCCACCCGCGCCGGGCTCATGGTGGGCAGCACCAACCGGCGAGTCCAGGTGTGCAGCGGCGGGTCGGCGCTGATGGGCGGGATGCCAGATGCCAGCAACGGCGGGGGCGCCGGCTCGCCGTCGGCGTTCGGGTCGATCAGCGGCACCACGGCCACGCCGTTGCCCGACGGGAAGGTCTCGATGTCGTGGGCGATCGCGTACACGTCGTCGTAACGCGTGGGCAGCCACGAGCCACCCCAACGATCGGTGTGGGCGATGGGGCAACGCTCCCGCAGGTCGGCCCAGATGCTGAACGGGTCGGCAAGGTACTCGGCGGCGAACACGTCGTAGTCGGTCGCCCAGTCC
>JBJTXX010000052.1:0-6875 GCA_046082485.1 Actinomycetota bacterium | reverse complement strand
CGAGCGGGTGGGCGTTCGTGGCGGGCGCCCTGAGAAACGCCCGCGAGCGTTGGCGCTAGGCCGTGATGGTGCGGCTCTTGAGGAGCAGCGTTGTCGCCACGTTGTCGGTGCCGCCGGTGGCGGTGACGACGGTCCGCAGGTACGGCGCCGTGATCGAGCCGAGCGCCAGCACGCTGGCGGCGGCGAGGGTGCCGGCGCTGATCGTGCCGAGGTCGGTGTAGCCGCTGGCGAGGCTGCTGGACTGCTGCAGCGTCGCAACGACGGCGCCGGCGGCGTTGGCGCCGACGTTGACTGCGAGCGCCACGGCGGGCTCGTAGGTCGCCGTGATCAGCGTTCCCGTCGAGGTGACGGTGCCGCCCGACCCGACGATGCTGCCCATCGTCTGGAGGGCGCTGATTTCGTTCGTGATCTTCATGTTGTGGTTTCCTTCCGGTTCAGCGGATGTCGGTCACGAGGCTGATCGCCTCGGGGTTGAGGACGGCGAGGCCGCCGCGCCATGTTGCGCGGATGCCGATGGTGTCGGTGGCGAATCCGTAGTCGCGACTCACCTCGAGCGTGGCGGGTCGGCGTTCACCGACGACGAGCTGCGACGTGTCGACGAGCGCGGCCCACTAGCCGGCGGTGGTGCCGCCCTCGACGAGGGTGATCTGCGAACTGGGGGACGAGAGGTCGTGGGTTCGAATCCCGCCAGCCCGACACAAAAACACGATGGCCCCGGGGTTCACCCCGGGGCCATCGTCGTTCGGAACGCCTTGTCGGCGGGGTTCCGTCAGGGAGTCGTCGAGCTCGTCGGAGCGCTGGTCGACGGGGCGCTCGTGGAGGGAACGCTGGTCGACGGGTTGCTGGTCGACGGGTCGCTGGTCGACGGGTTGCTGGTCGACGGTGACGGCGGCTCGGGCGTTGCCGGGCAGTTCGTGGCAGCCCAGGCCTGATAGGCCGCGTACTTCGAGTCGATCTTCGCGATCAGGCCGTTGACCCAAGCGATCTTGCCGTTGAGGACTTCGACCTTCTTGGTCTTGCCCTTTGCCTGTGCCTTGTCACGGTCGGCGGTGAGCTTGATGAGTTCCTTGTTCAGCCAGCTCTTGCCCTGCACCACCTTGATGGCAACCTTGGTCTGCACCTTGCACAGCTTCTTGACGTTCAGCTCGGTGCCGGTGACGCTCGGCACGGCACTCGACGGATCCTTGCCGTCTGCCGATGCCTGGGTGACCCCGATACCGATGGTGAGCGCAAGGGTTGCGGCGATGAATCCCGTCACGATCTTCTTCATCTTCACTCCTGAATGTGTGTCTTTTGGTGTTGGAGGCGAGCTCCGTTGGTGGTGTTCTAGTCCATCGTGGGGAAAGCGCAATCCAGCCAAGATCAAAGATTCGTCAAAATTTGACGAGGAGTCACCGACGGGGGCTGATCTGCACGACCTCGCGGCGGAACGGTGTGTCGTCGAGCGGCACGTCTTCGCCCAGTTCCTCGGCGAAGCGGCGACCGTCCCAGACCGCGGCGGCGATCGTCGACGGGGCCAGAGCGTCCGCCACCGCACGCACGCTGAGTAGGCCTACCTCACTCCACATCGCCGTGCGCTCCCTCAGGTCCAGGGCCAGACTCTCGTTCGGCAGCCTCGACGTCACGGAGACGATCGCGTCCGCGTGCAACAGGCGCTCGCGACCGGTGTGCATGCATGCGACGCGCACACCCTCACTTTTGACACCTACCAGCGTCGACGACAGGTGGAGGTCGATGGGCAACGACCGCATGCGAGTCTGGATGCGATCGAGTTCGAGTGTGTTGGCGGTCCACGACGACACGACCGGGCTCGGCGTCACGAACTGCACCTCGTAGCCCTCCGACACCAGCAACTCGGCAAGCACGCCGCCGATGTAGTAGTGGTCGTCGTCGAACAGCGCGACGTTGCGACCGACGGGCCGTGCCCCCGCCATGAGATCGTCAGGGGTCAGCACCGGGGTGCCGCCGAAGTCGACGGGATGGGTGTGCCACCGGCCGACACCGTCGGCTCTCCACGAACTGCCCGTGGCGACGCACACGTGGGCGAAGCCGTTTGTCATCACCTCGTCGGCGGTCATCTAGCTCTCGCGGTAGACCTCCAAGTTCGGTAGGCGGTCGAGCTGGCCGAGCCGGTAGTCGACCACCCGGATCCACGCAGCCAGCCCGGGAAGGCGGGCCTCCCGGGCGACGCGTCCGCCCAGCGTTCGTGAGGCCTCCACCAGGGTCACCTCGTAACCCCGCTTGCCGAGCGCCTGCGCAGCCTCCAGACCTGCCGGTCCAGCGCCGACCACCAGCACGCGTTCGTCCGCGTGTCGGGCGCGCATTCGTTCGGGATGCCAACCCCGGCGCCATTCCTCGCCCATCGACGGGTTCTGGGTGCAGCGGATCGGGCTCATCGTGAAGTCGCCCGACACGCAGATGTTGCAGCCGATGCACTCACGGATCTCGTCCAGACGGCCCTCGGCGATCTTGCTCGGCAGGAACGGATCGGCGATCGAGGGTCGGGCGGCGCCGATGAAGTCGAGCACGCCCTCGCGCAGCATTCGCAGCATCGTCTCGGGCGACGTGAATCGCCCGACGCCGACGACCGGCTTGGTGGTGAGTTGCTTCAGGCCGCGCACGAACTGTTCCTGGTGGGCCTCCGGGCCGAAGCGCGACGTGATGCTGTCGTCCTCCCACGAGCCCATCACGAAATCCCAGAGATCGGGGATCTCGCCGAGCATTCGCAGGATCTCGACGATGTCCTCGCGCTGCAGGCCATCGGCGCCTCGTCCTTCGTCGACGCTGATTCGGCATCCGATGGCCGCACGGCCCGCGGCTTCCTCCACGGCGTCCTCGAGCAACTCGCGCAACAGTCGCGCACGGTTCTCGATCGGGCCGCCGTACGCGTCGGTGCGCATGTTGTACCGAGGCGACAGGAAGTGGTGGATGCCGCCGAGTGCGTGACCCGCGTACACGTAGATCACGTCGAACCCGGCCTGCACTGCCCTGTCAACGGCACGTCGGTGCCAACGACGGAGGTCGGCGATGTCGTCGAGCGTCATGGCCCTCGACTGCACGGGGTCGTAGCTGAACGTCGCGACCGGCAGGTGCACCGGGCCCATGGGCGCCACGCGGCTGAAAAAGTTCGGGCCGTTCATGCCGTTGTAGCAGAGCTCGATCGCGGCGAGCGCGCCGTTCGCGTGCACCCGCTCGGTGGTGAGCTCGAGTGCAGGCATGTCGATGTCGTCCCAGATGCGCTGCTCGATGAACGGCGTGATTTCGGAGCTGTGATGGATCTCCGCCTGTTCCGTGCACACGACGGCCCAGCCGCCCTCGGCCTTCGTCGCACGCATCTCGGCGTGGGCCGACACGTCGCGGTAGCCCATGCCACTGCACTGGGGCACCTGGAAGAAGCGGTTCCGTGCCACCACCGGGCCGATGCGCATGGGCTCGAAGAGGATGTCGAATCTCGGTTCACGCGGCACGGCGGCCTCCCACGACCACTGCTCGGAGCATGTCGTCGGCGAGGCCGAGGAACAGCTCGTTCGGATGCGGACAGTCCACCACGATCACGTCGCCCCGCTTGCCCACGTCGATCGATCCGCAGTCGTGCTGCACGCCGAGGCTGTAGGCGGCGTTCAACGTGGCCCCGACGATGCACTCTGCCGGGGTGATGCGGAACCAGGGCGCTGCCATGGTCATGGTGGAGATCAGCGATGTCGCGTGGATCGACGAGCAGTAGTCGGTGGAGATGGCGACGGGCACGCCGGTGTCGATGAGGCGACGGGCATTCGCCCTGCGGTCCGTCATGTAGATCAGTTCGGCCACGGGCAGCCCCACGGCAACCGTGTCGCTCGGGCCGACGAGGTCGATCTCCGAGTCGTCGGTGTACGTGAGGTGATCGGCCGAGATCGCCCCGGAACCTGCCGCCGTCCTCCAGCCCAGCGAGGGCTTCCACGCGTCGGCGTGCACACGGGTTCGAAGGCCCAGGGCATGACCGCGTTCGATGATCTGTGTCGCCTGCGCAGGGGTGAACAGGCCGTCCTCCACGGTGACATCGTGGAACTCGGCGACGCCCTGTGCGATCACCGCGTCGAGCATCGGACCGGCAACGAGGTCGGTGTACTGCTGCGCTGGGTCGTCGCCGGCGATGTCACGGGGCACCACGTGGGCTCCGAGGAACGAGATGACCAGACGCAGGGGAGTGGCGGAGCGTGATTGATGCAGCAGGCCCAATTGGCGAAGTTCCGTGTCGACGGTGAGGCCGTATCCCGACTTCACCTCGGCGGTCGTCACCCCGCCGCGCAGCAGTCGGGTGTACGCGTCGGCCAGCCGATCGAGAAGTGTCGTGTCGTCGGCATCGCGGGTCGCCACCACGCTGGACCAGATGCCGCCGCCACGTGCTGCGACCTCGGCGAGGCTGGCGCCGCCGAGTCGCTCGGCGTACTCGTGGTGACGATGACCGGCGAACAGGGGGTGCGAGTGGCACTCCACCAGACCGGGCAGCACCGTGCCCCGCTTCGCGTCGAGCTGCTCCGCCACCGGCCCTCCGGCCTCGGCGAACGCCTGTGCAGCGGGGCCAACGGAACGGATGATGCCATCACGGATGCACACGACCGCGTCATCCATCAGGTCGAGTCGACCCTGTTCACTCCCGCGACGAGCCCGGCCGTCGTCGTGCACGGTGACCACGCACGATGCGTTGACGATGTCGAGATCCACGTCAGCCCTTCTCGGCACGCACGGCGACGACATCGATTTCCATCAGCCAGTCGGGTTGGGCCAGGCCCGCCACGACGACGCCGGTGGAGACTGGGTACACACCCTTCAGCCAGCGTCCGACCACCCGGTACACCGGCTCGCGGAAACGGGGGTCGGTGAGGTAGATCGTGATCTTCACGATCTCCTGCAGCGAGGCGCCGCACTCCTCCAGCAGGGTCGCCACGTTGGCCATCGCCTGCTCCGTCTGGGCGGCGGCATCGCCACGGCCGACGAGGTTCCCCTCGAAGTCGGTGCCCACCTGACCACGCATGTAGATCGTGTCGCCGGCGATCACTGCCTGGCACAGATCGTTGTCGAGCGACTGGTTCGGGTACGTGTCACGGGTGTTGAAGGGCCGGATGCGCTGGTGCTTCATCGCACTGCTCCTGACATGAACGTGCGACAGGCTCTGCCGCAGCGGTTGGCGATTCGCAATGTTGGCCACGCCGAGGGGTTGCGTCAACGATCCTCCCGGAAGGGCATGATGGGTCGGTGAACGAACGTGTCGCGGAACTACTCGACGAGCTCGTGGCCCTGCCGACCGTCAGCGAGACATCCAATCAGGCGCTGATCGAGTTGCTCATCAGGCACCTCGAGTCGCTCGGCGCCGAATGCCGGGTGGTGCCGGGTGCAGCAGGTCGTGCGAACCTGTTGGCACGGTTGGGGCCGCCGGTCCGCGGCGGGCTGATGCTGTGCGCCCACACCGATGTGGTGCCGCCGGGAGGCGGTTGGGCCACGGCGCCCTTCCGACTCACCCGGGTCGACGATCGCCTCCACGGCAGGGGCACCGCCGACATGAAGGGTTTCATCGCCACGGTGATCGCCGCATTGGAGACGGTCGACCCACGTGTCCTCAGCGCGCCCGTCCACTTCCTCGGTAGCTACGACGAGGAGGTCGGCTGCAGGGGAGTGCGCGATGTCCTGCCCTTGCTGCACGACGACGGTGCGATGGCCCCTCGGCTGGTGGTGGTCGGTGAGCCGACCATGATGCGCCCACGGCACAGCCACCTCGGAAAGGTCGGGGTGAGGCTCACCGTGCGTGCCGCCGAGGCCCATTCCAGTCGTGCGGCCAACTCACCGAGCGCCATCGTGCATGCTGCACGTTTCGTGCGCGCCCTCGATGCCATCCAGGCATCGTGCCCGGTCACCGACGGGGCCCCACCCTTCGTCGTGAACTGCGGCAGCATCCACGGCGGCACACAGACGAACGTGATCGCGGGGGAGTGCGTCGTCACCTTCGAGGTGCGCCACGACACCGAACGCGACCCCGACCTGCTGCTCGAACCACTGCGCGCCGCCATTGCGGAGTCGTTGCCGTCCCTGCAGGCGGTCGGAGGCGGCGTCGACTGGCACGAGGTGACCCGGTACCCGGCGATGCGCACCGATACTGCGGACGATGCCTTCCGGGCGGCAGTGAGGATCGCCGACGGCGGCCCGTCGAGCGACCTCGGATTCGGCACTGAGGGAGGGTTGTTCTCGGAGGCGCTCGGGGCGCCGGTGGTGATCTGCGGCCCTGGCGACATCGCTGACGCGCACCGGCCTGACGAGTTCGTCGCCATCGACCAACTCGACCGTTCGCAGCGGTTCGTGGAAGGACTCGTCGAGCACTTCTGCTGCTGACCCGACGGCGTGAACGCCTCAGCCTGTGGAAAACTTTTTGTCAAATTGTCGTCAAGTCACTTCCCTCCGTGGTCGATTAACTGCAGAATGTGAGTGTCGGGCAAAACGGCCCGGAGGAGCGTCTGCATGCCTTCCACCGAAACGGTCGATGTCACCACACCTGCGTTCGCACTTCGTCTCGCCAACCTGTTGGTGCACACCCGCACCCGCAACGGCCTGTCGGTGGCAGCGATGGCCAAGGCGAGTGGCGGCCGATTCAGCCGCCACGACCTGAAGGAGTTCGAGCGCGCTGGCCGCACCCTCGACGAGGACACCATCGACGACCTCGCGCAGCTCTATCGGTGCGACCTCGGTGTGATCCTCCCGCTGCGCCTGCCGGTCGTGGTCACCGCGAACCGGGTGATCGCCGGCGGCGTGCACCAGGAGTACCAAGCCGACGACCCCGACTCGATGCTGACCGCCTACCTCACGCTGGTGCGCACCCTCCGCCGCCAGAAGAAGGCACCGCTGGT
>JBJTXX010000051.1:0-1742 GCA_046082485.1 Actinomycetota bacterium | reverse complement strand
CCGCCCACGTGGATCTGTCGTGTCTCGAAAACCCAGTTGTTGCTCATAGGGGCGGCACCCTACCGACCAATTCCCGACCTTGCAAGTCGGATTTAGGGCAAGTCGGATTTAGGGCAAGTCGGATGTAGGGCAAGTCGGATTCAGGGCAAGTCGGATGTAGGGCAAGTCAGATGTAGGGCAAGTCAGATGTAGGGCACCTCGACCGACTCACCGCAACAACGACAGCAGCTCCGGCACCAGCACCGATCTGGCGATCTCCGTCAGCGGCTCGATCGAGGGATGCGAGCCGTCGGGACGGATGCTGCCGTGCGCTGCCTCGTACTGCGTGATCGGCCCACCGTAGGGCAGCACCGCCACCTGGTCGTCCACGGCCTCCCAGTCGGCCAGCATCGTGTTGAAGGCCTCGGCCCTCGCAGGGTCGGCCATCTCGAAGGTCGAGAAACTGCCCACCCCCAGCGGTGGCGAGTCGGCGAACAGCAGGCGCACACCGCTGCCGCGCAGCACCCGCAGCAGCGACTGCAACGCGGCGTCGTGCGCCGAGCGGTACGCGGAATCGCCCGGCAGCATCGAGGAGCCGTCGGAACGGCGCAACTCCATCAGTTCCATCGCCCCCAGAACCACCAGCACCGCGTCGGGCGCGAACTCGTCGATCAACGGGCGCAGCATGGCAGCAGCATCGGCGCAGGCCAGTTCGCGCCAAGGCGCGTCCCGGGCGGGCCGAGCGGCCGAGGCGGCAACCAGCGGGCAGCCCTCCTGCCCGGCCCACCGAACCACCAACCGGCCGTCCGACCCGTCGGCCAGCGCTCGTGCCGCCATCAACGACGTGGAATCACCGATGACCAGCACCCGCCCCGTGGCGCGGCCCGACGCATCACCCGCTGCCGCAGCGTCAGTCGATTCCGTCCAGCCCCCTACGACAGCGTCGACGAATGGCATCAACCATTCGCTCACCAGAGTCGTGAGGTGCTGCACATCGGGGTGCACGCCGTCGGCACGGATCGGGCCGTTGGCCCACTCGAAGGCCGCCAACGCCGCCGAATACGGGAGCGCGATGATCTGGGGCGATGCCTGGTCCCACCTGCTGACCTGCAGGTTCCAGGCTCCGATGCGCTGAGGATCCGCCATCTCCTGCGTGGCCCACACTCCGGCCCGCACCGCTGGCCCATCGGTCACCAGCACCGGCACGTCGCCCACCGCACCGAGGAACGACGCCATCGCCGCATCGTGGGAAGCGACGAAGGCGGGGTCACCGGCGACATGGGCGACCGGGTCACCCGGGTAGCGGTGTTCCTGCAACTCGGTCGGTCCCAGGACCACCATCACCAGGTCGGGTTGGAACTGCGCCACCAGTCCCGGCACCGTGGCCGCATAGTCGGGGCACCGCCCCTCCTCCCACGCCACCGCTGAAGAGGCGCGAGTGGCCTCGGTGCGCACGAACGGACACCCGTTGGCGCCGGCCCACTGCACCGCCACCTCGCCGGCGCCGGCATCGCTGATCGCTTGCGCCATGTCGAGCGACGTCGAGTCACCCACCACCAGAATGCGCCGGGATTCGGGCGTGGCATCCCCGGTGGCACCGTGAGGGGCGGACCTGTCCACGGCGGCACTCAAGGCATCCACGGTGTGATGCACCTGCCGAGGCGGTGCCGACCCGAGCGCGAGGCGAGTGATCGGCCGGTCGCCACCAGACTCCACAGCATCGAAGAGCAACACCGGCACCTCGAAGGTGTCGAGGGCCCCGA
>JBJTXX010000050.1:0-2580 GCA_046082485.1 Actinomycetota bacterium | reverse complement strand
CCGCTGGCGACGAGGGCGGCGGAGCCGGCGCGGACGATCTCGGGGGAGCAGCGGTGGTTCGTGCCCAGGCGAATCACGGTGACGCCCGGAAACCGTTGCTCGACCTCGGCGAGGGTGGTGTGATCGGCGCCGTTCCAGCCGTAGATGGCCTGCCTCGGGTCGCCGACGAGGCAGAGGTCGGGGCGGTTGTCGCGGAGGGCCTCGAGGACCGCGAGTTGCAGGGGGTTCATGTCCTGCGCCTCGTCGACGAAGAAGTGTCGATACCGCCACCGCACGGCGTCGGCCCACGCGGGGTCGGTGCGCATGCCGTGCAGCACCCCGGTCAGCATGTCATCGAAGTCGAGCACGCCGCGCCGCCGCTTCAGCGCCGTGTAGGCCTCGAGCAGTTCGGGGAACCGTGGGCCGGGCACTGCGCTACGCCGACGTTCCGCACGGCATGCCGCCTGGAAGTGCACGGGCTCGACCAGCCGGGCGCGTGCCCAGTCGATGTCGGTCATCGCGGCGTACGGGTCGACCTGCAGCCTCAGTTGGGTGACGCACTCGCGGACCAGGCGCAACCGGTCGTCGGCCACCTGCGGCGCAGGTTGCAGTTTCAGTTCGGCACGATCGCGCAGCAGGCGCAGGGCGATGCTGTGGAACGTGCCGGCGTCGATGGGTTCGTGCAACTCGAGCGCCCGGAGGCGGCGTTGCAGTTCCGCTGCGGCGTCGCGCGTGAACGTGAGCGCGAGCACGTGGCGGGCGTCGGCGCTGCCCTGTCGAACACGGTGTGCGATGCGCCGAGTGAGTACCCGTGTCTTGCCGGCGCCGGCGGCAGCGACCACGGCCAACGGCATGGCAGTGGTGGTGACGGCCTCGCGCTGGGCGGTGTCGAGGCCCGACAGCAGCGGGTCGTCGCTCACGCCCGTCACGATAGAGCAGGGGTGTACAGTCCGCGCCATGCCCTACCCGAAGCGTAACCTCAACCCCGACGAGAACATCGCCCTCGACATGCACCCGCACTGGTGGTACTTCGCCGAACCCGCGTTCACCGTGCTCGGCGTGGTCATCCTCGCCGTCGTCGTCAAGGTGCGTTTCGACTCGGGGACCACGCTCGACAAGTTCCTCGGTCTCGTGGCGATCGCCGCCCTGGTGGTGTCGGCGGTCTGGCTGCTCAGCCGTTACCTCAAGTGGATCTCGACGAACTTCGTCATCACCTCGCAGCGCCTGATCTTCCGTCAGGGCATCATCGCCAAGCAGGGCATCGAGATTCCCCTCGAGCGGGTGAACAACGTGAACTTCAGCCAGGGGGTGCTCGAGCGATTGCTCGGCGCGGGCGACCTGCTCATCGAGTCGGGCGGCGAGGACGGCCAGCAGCGCTTCACCGACATCCGTCACCCCGATCAGGTGCAGAACCTCATCCATGCCCAGGTGGAGGGCGTTGCCAAGCGTCGAGCGGGTTACTCCGGCCCGCAGGCGGCCGGGCCGAGCGTGGCCGAGCAACTGGAACGGCTCGAGGGCCTGCTGCACCGCGGCACCATCAGCCAGACGGAGTTCGACGCGGAGAAGCGTCGTCTGCTCGGCTGACCCCGGGTCAGCCCCGCCCGCTGTCGCTGCTGCGGGCGCCGTCGACGGCGCGCACCACCCAACCCTGCCCCAGCGCGCCCGGTTCGGCCAACGCCACCACGCAACCGCCGAATCCGCCACCGGTCATCCGTGCCCCGTACACACCCGGCGTGGCGCAGAGCGCATCCACCGCGGCATCCATCTGGGCCGTCGACGTGTGGTACTGGTTCGCAAGGCTGTGGTGCGAGGCCACCATCAGCCGGCCGGCTTCCGCGAGGTCGTGAGCCCGGAGGGCGGCGGCGAAGTCGCGCACCCGCTGGTTCTCCTCGGCGACGTGCAGTGCCCGCAACCGCACGATCGGGTCGGTGACACGTGTCGCGTCGTTCCGTGAGGCGGTGCGGAGCGGGCCGATCTCGGCCTCTGCCGCCGCGCACTCCGCGACGCGGTCGGCGTAGGGGCTGCCGACGAGGGTGCGGTGCGCGACGAACTGCACCACGACCTCCACGTCCTCGGGCACCGGCACCGGATCGATGGTGAGCGTGCCGCAGTCGATGAGGAGCGCATGCCCCTCGACGCCGGCGGCGACGCACAGTTGGTCCATGATGCCGCAGGGCACCCCAGACGCCCGCTGCTCGGCGCGTTGGCACGCAGTTGCGAGATCGAACACGTCGCCGTCGTGACCGAGCGCCATCGCGACCGCAACCTCGAGCGCAGCGCTGCTCGACAATCCCGCACCGATGGGGATGTCGGTGCTCACGGCACCGTGGAAGCCGATTCGCGGGCGCACCTCTGCGACGACGCCTGCCACGTAGCGGCCCCAGGCGGGCGTGACCGCCGAGGGTTCGTCGATGGTGAGCGGCAGGTCGACGTCGTCGGCCTCGTCGACGGAGTGCAACTGCACCCGATGGCCTTCGCGCCAGCCGGTGATCTCCGTGTACCGGTCGATGGCCATCGGCAACACGAGGCCACCCGTGTAGTCGGTGTGGTCGCCGATCAGGTTGACGCGACCGGGCGCGAGCACCCTGATGGTCAAACGAG
>JBJTXX010000049.1:0-2171 GCA_046082485.1 Actinomycetota bacterium | reverse complement strand
GAGTGCGGCGGCAGGTGAGGCTTCCGGTGCCTCTGTTGACGCTTCCCCGGTGCCTCTTTTGGGGCTTCCCCGGCGCCTCGGCCGGATCTGTGTCACCACATGGAACAACACAATTTCTGTGCGGTGACACAGAAGCGGGCGGTGGGGGATCGGGTGACGCGGCTACGGTCGGGGGTGTGTCGGACCTGTTCAGCGCTGCAGGGGAGGAACGCCTGCGGGAGCAGGCCCCGCTGGCAGCCCGGCTGCGGCCGCGCACCATCGACGACGTGGTCGGCCAGACCCATCTGGTGGGCGCAGGCCGCCCGCTGCGGCGCCTCGTGGAACAGGATCGCCTGACCAGCGCCATCTTCTGGGGCCCGCCCGGCACCGGCAAGACCACGCTGGCGTTGGCCGTGGCCGGCACCACCAAGCGCGCCTTCGAGCAGCTCAGCGCCGTCACGGCCGGTGTGAAGGACGTGCGCGAGGTGATCGAGCGGTCCCGCCAACGACTGGGCGAGCAGGGCCGCGGCACCATCCTGTTCCTCGACGAGATCCACCGATTCTCGAAGGCCCAGCAGGACGCCCTGCTGCCAGCGGTGGAGGACGGCACGCTCACCCTCATCGGCGCCACCACCGAGAACCCGTTCTTCGAGGTGAACGCCCCGCTGCGCAGCCGTAGCACCCTGTTCCGCCTGGAAGCCCTTGGCCACGACGACATTGCCACGCTGGTGCGCCGGGGCCTGCAGGCCGAGGGCCGCAACGCCAGCGACGAGGCCATCGAACACCTCGTGGCCAGGGCAGGTGGCGACGGCCGGCAGGTGCTGACCGCGCTGGAAGTTGCGTGTGCGCTGGCCCACCCGGGCGACGTGGCACTCGCGCACGTCGAGGCCGCCCTCGGCACCAGCGCCCTGCGCTACGGGCGCGACGACCACTACGACGTCATCAGCGCGTTCATCAAGAGCATGCGCGGCTCGGACCCTGATGCCGCGGTCTACTACCTGGCCCGCATGCTCGAGGCCGGTGAGGACGCCCGGTTCATCGCCCGCCGGATGATCATCTTCGCCAGCGAGGACGTGGGCATGGCCGACCCGCAGTCGCTGGTGGTGGCGGTGGCCGCCGCGCAGGCACTCGACCACGTGGGCCTGCCCGAGGCGCAACTGAATCTCAGCCAGTCGGCCATCCACCTTGCCACTGCTCCCAAGAGCAACCGCGCGGCGCTCGCCATCTGGAACGCACGGTCCGAGGTGCAGGGTGGGGCGGTGGGCGAGGTGCCGCCGCACCTGCGCGACGCCCACTACAAGGGTGCAACGTCACTGGGCCACGGGGTCGACTACGACTACCCTCATGATCATCCCGGTGGATGGGTGGCACAGCAGTACCTGCCCGATGAACTGGTCGACAGGCGCTACTACCGACCCACCCGCAACGGGGCCGAAGCCGACGTGGCCGACCGAATGGAGGAGCACCGCACATGACCGCCGGAGAACTCGCCGTACTGCTGGCCGCCGTGTTGTGCTGCATCGGTTTCGCAGCGCTCGTGGTGGTGCTGATGCGCGTGCTCGACAGCCTGCGCAGCCTTCGCAACGAGGTGGAATCGCTGCGCAACGAGACCCGACCGCTGCTGGCCGAACTGCGTCGCACCACCGACGAGACCCGGGCGGTGGTCGAGGAAGCCCGTGACGACCTCGACCGCTTCGACAGGGTGCTGGGCTCGGCAGAGGCCATCAGCAGCGCCGTGGCCGGGGGCAGTCGGGTGACCCGGGCCGCGCTGTCGGCACCGGTGATCAAGACCGTGGCCATCGGCACGGGCACCAAGCGGGCGATGCGTCGCCTGCGCCGCAAGGAGAGGAAGAGCGCATGATCAAGCGACTCGTGTGGTTCGTGGGTGGCGCGATGGCCGGAGCCGCCGCTGCCATCGCCGGCGGCCGGAAGGTGAAGGCCGCAGCGGTGGAGCTGGCACCGGCGAACGTGGCCCGCAAGGCGGGCGACCGCCTGAGGGATGCGGTGGCCGAGGGCAAGCGCGCAATGCGCGCCAAGGAGGCCGAACTGCGCGGCCGGATGAACGGCACTGCCCACACGCTGGCCGACGACCTCGAGGAGGGCGACGAGGTGATCGTGGACGGCCGCCCCGTCGAGCCCGGTCAGGTGATCGTGCTGAAGCAGGTGAGCGACCGGCAGGCCGACGACCGTGG
>JBJTXX010000048.1:0-3809 GCA_046082485.1 Actinomycetota bacterium | reverse complement strand
CGCGCACGGACGGCCGCCGCGCAGTTACCGCGGCCGCGACTTCGTGTGGTGGCTGGGTGTGTTGAACAAGTGGGATGCCGAGGCGGTGCCCGGCAGCACGCACACCACCATCGCCGTCAGCGGCGCCCGGGGCGGGCACACGGTCGACTTCCGTCGGATGGCGGGGGAGGGGCTGACCCTGGTGGGCACGACCGCCGCCTGTGAGGACGGCGTGTTGACGTTCGCACCCGATCTGGCGACGAACCTCGCCAACGGAGATGCCGACTACCTGTCGCTGCTGCAGCAGGCGGACGACTGGGTGGCGGCGCATGGCGCCGACCTGCCGCCGGAGCCCGAGGCGAAGGTCATCCCGCCCGACCCGTCGTGCGTGACCGACCCGATCCTGTCGCTCGACCTCGCCGCGGCAGGCATCAGCAGCATCATCTGGGCCACCGGCTACGAACTGGACTTCCGCTGGCTGCACACCGCCGCCGTCGACGCCCACGGCCAGCCGTTGCACCGCCGCGGCATCAGCCAGGAACCCGGCGTGTACTTCCTCGGCCTGCCGTGGCAGACCCGGCGTGGGTCGTCGTTCATCTGGGGCGTCTGGTACGACGCCAAGTACATCGCGGATCACATCTCGAAGCAGCGCGCATACCTCGAGTACCGGCCCGGCTGAGCAGGCGTCACGTCAGGAGACCCCATGATGTTCACCGTCCGCAAGTACCTCACCGTGGTCGAGCAGATCCACCACGACCTCGGGCCTGCCCCCGAACAGCCCGTGCTGAAGGGTGCGGTGGCCGCCGTGGTGCACCCGGAAGTAGATGACGTTCGTCGACCCGGCGGTGAAGGTGGTGCGGTAGGTGACGATGCTGACGTGGGCCGACGCCGGCATGACTCCGAGCGCCACGCCCGATGCGGAGGCGATCAGGGCCGCAGTGGCGGCCTTGAGTGTGCGGCGAGCGCGTATGGAGGGTTCCTTTCGGTGGCACGCAGGTGCATCCTGCGGTCGCATGCAGGTCGTCGCCTGTCGGCGTTCGGTTCCCGAGCCGCGAGGAAAGTCGTCGACGGCTCAGCCGAGTCGGGGGCGGCGCGTACGCGGCCGCGACACGGCCTCGGCCGGTTGCACCTTCTGGCCGTCGGCGTAGTGCAACTCGTGGCGCAGTGAACCGTCGAGGCGCCACTTGCGGATTGCCGCGGTGCCGTCGCGGGCATCATGACGACGGCCGGCGAAGTAGCGCTCCTCGTAGTGCGGTGAACCGTCGGCGTAGTAGCCGCGCACTGCGGGCACGGAATCCGAGGGGTCGTGCAGCAGTCCCTCGTTGTAGTACATCTCGTACTTCAGGCGGCCGTCGGCGCGGAAGCGTCGGTAGGCCGGGTGGTTGCGACCCGGGTTGTGCAGACGACCGCCGCTGAACCATGCCACGTAGACCACCGAGCCGTTCAGGTGATGTTTGACGCGCCCCGTGAAGTCGGCCGGGATCTCGCTCTCGTCGTGCACGTCGATGGTGGTGACCACCCGGAACGACATCGAGTTCGGGATGAGGTCGATCAGTTCCATCGGTGCCGTGCCCGCACCCGTCGGATCAGACGGCCAGCAGGTCGCGGGCGCCGGTGTCGCTGCTGGGGTGACGCAGCTTGCTCATCGCCCGGGCTTCGATCTGGCGGATGCGCTCGCGGGTGAGGTTGAAGTGCTCGCCCACTTCCTCGAGCGTGCGCGGCTCGCCACGGTCGAGACCGAAGCGCAGTTTCAGGATCTCGCGCTCGCGCTCGTCGAGCGGTGCCAGCAGCCGGGCGATCTCCTCGGGCAGCAGCGCGGTGGCAGCCACCTCGAACGGGGATTCCGCCGAGCGGTCCTCCACCACGTCGCCCAGTTCGGCGTCGCCGTCCTCGCGCAGCGGCTCGCTGAGCGACAGCGGCTCGGCGGCGAAGCGCAATGCCTCAGTCACCTTGTCCTCGGGCATCTCCACTTCCTTGGCCAGTTCGGCCAGGGTGGCGGGGCGGCCGAGCTTCAGCTCGAGTCGGCTGCGGGCCTTCTGCAGGCGGGCCAGCGTGTCGCCGGCGTGCACTGGCAGACGGATGGTTCGGCCCGTGTTGGCGATGCCACGCGTGATGGCCTGGCGGATCCACCACGTCGCGTAGGTGGAGAACTTGAAACCCTTGCGCCAGTCGAACTTCTCGACGGCGTGCATGAGGCCGAGGTTGCCCTCCTGGATGAGGTCGAGCAGCGGCAGACCCGAGGCCTGGTACTTCTTGGCGATCGAGACGACCAGGCGCAGGTTGCTCTGCACGAACGCCCGCTCGGCGTCTTCGCCCTCGCGGGCGGCACGGCGCAGCTCGCGCTTGCGCGCCGCCGTCAGGTCCTTGCCGTTGTCGAGTTCGGCGACTGCCGACTTGCCAGCCTCGATCTGCTTGGCGAGACGTACCTCGTCGTCCTTCGTGAGGAGCGTGTACTGACCGATGTCGGTCAGGTACAGGCGAACAAGGTCTTCTTCGTCGCGTTCGACGCGATCTTTCGCCACGGGTTCTCCCTCGGACTCACTGCCACCGGAGCGGCAATGCCGCAGGTGGATGCGGTCACGATACCGATCAGGTCAAGACCCTCAACATTGTGCGGGATACTTCCTGTGGCTCATCGGCGCGAGTGATGACCGACCCTTGGGTATCATCCCCGCGCATGGGGCAGGAGGCGGAGATCGAACTGGCCGTCGTCACGATGCGATTCGACGCGGCCGACCCTGCGTCGCTGCTCGCGGTGCTCTCGAAGTACGTGGTGCTGACGCGGATGGAACCCGGCTGCCGAAACGTCGACCTGTGCTCGTCGTACACCCATCCGGGTCGCTATCTGTTGATCCAGAAGTGGGACTCGGTGGATGCCCAACGGGCGCACTTCGACAGCCCGATCATGGTCGAGATGGCGCGCAGTTGCACCGGACTGCTGAGCGGACCGCCCGACATCGACCTGTGGGACGGGCCGAGCGCGCACGACCTGCGCTGATCAGCGACTAGCGTTCGCGCCATCCGACCGAGGAGGGCGCAAACGTGTCGAACCCGATCATGAACGACAAGGCGGTCGCTGCTGCCGCACAGGCCAGCCGAGCGGGGTGGGCTGCGCCCGACCCGGCGACGCGTTCGACCCCCATCACCGACGGGCCGGTCAGCCCCTGGGTGTCAGGTCCCACGATGACCACCACGGGCACTGCCACCGCCGGCGGTGTGTTGCTGGTGCTGCTGATGGTGGCGGCGTTCGTGGGCTGGACCCGGGCTTCGAGCAGCCTCGAGGGTTCGGCCAACTTCCCGACGCTGGCGATCGTGGGCATCCTGGTCGGTCTCGGCTGCGCCATCGCGCTGCGCTTCAAGCCCACGTGGGCCAAGGTGCTGGCGCCTGTCTACGCCCTGGGTGAGGGCTTCTTCCTCGGCGTGATCTCCGGGTTCTACAACGCGGAATACAAGGGCATCGTGGTGCAGGCTGTGGGCGCCACACTGGCCGTGTTCGCCGTGATGCTCGTGCTCTACAAGAGCCGCATCATCAAGGTCACCGACCGTTTCCGCCGCATTGTGTTGATGGGCACCATGGCCCTGATGCTCTTCTACGTGGTGTCGATGGTGATCAACCTGTTCGGCGGCAGCGTCAGCTATCTGCAGTCGGCCACGCCGCTCGGCATCCTGCTCAGCGTCGCGGCCACCGGTCTGGCGGCGATGATGCTGGCCGTCGACTTCGACATGGTCGAGCGCGGTGCACGCGAGGGCTGGCCCAAGAACATGGAGTGGTACTGCGCCTTCGGCCTGCTCGCCACGCTGGTGTGGCTGTACCTCGAGATCCTGCGCCT